>JBFKAF010000002.1:0-37494 GCA_041621735.1 Pseudomonas sp. | reverse complement strand
TGAGTTATGCACCGCATCTATATTTCCGGGCCCATGACCGGATGCACTGACTACAACTATCCCGCCTTTCACGCCGAAGCCGCGCGCCTGCGCTCCCTGGGCTATGACGTTGAGAGCCCAGCCGAGAACCCACCCCAGGACAGCTGGGAGGACTACATGCGCTGGGCGATGGCGCAGATGCTGACCTGCGACACGATCGCGCTTTTGCCTGGCTGGGCGCTGTCACGCGGTGCCAACCTTGAGCGCCAGGTAGCACAAGAAATCGGCATGGCCGTAGTCGAGGCCGAGTGCATTAAGGAGACCACCACGTGGGCAGCATGACCGACAGCGCCCAAGTGCGGCGCATCAATGGGCAGTGCATAGGCCGAGCAGTGGCCCTGCACATTCCGACGAATCACAGCTATTCGGTTGTTCTGGAAGTCATCAATAAGTACGCCGACGTGCTGGACATGGAAGGCCGCGCCAAGCGAGTTGACTGGTCGGCTTGGACTGATAACGACATATGGGGGCGGGTATGAGCGGGGAATTGAAGGACGTGCAGGGCGGGGAGCGTGAGGCGTTTGCCGCTTGGGGCGAATCCATAGGCATGACCACTGCCCAGTTAACAGCCGGTGAGCTGACCGCGTTCAAGGCCGGCGCAGAATGGCAACGCCGCGCCGCGATCACCGCGCAGCAGGGCGCGAGCGTGGTGGTGCCGGGAGAATCTGCGGAGCAGCGATTCGATCACTATTTGCAGACGGCTATCGACAATGCGCCTGATCCACTGCGGCGACTCGGAGAATGGCTTAGCGGTGTTCTCGACGAAGACCGCTGGGCAACGGCTGAACGAATGATCAACGGCGCAGTGGTTGCATTCGCCGCCGCCCCATCGCCCGCCCGCCTGAACCCGCCAGCGGATGGGGTGATGGTGTCGCGGGAGTTGCACCTTCAGGTGTTAGGTATGTTGAGCAGCTACGCCACCACCTTGGCTGGAATCGACTTCCCTGATAACGATGAGGGCGATTTTCAGCAGCGCATAAACGAGACCAAGCGAGCCGGCGTCAACTCGACAATCGTGAGGTTCCGCGCCCTACTCGCCCAGCGGCCGGCACCCTCGCCCGTTTCGGGGCTGGTTGAGGCGCTGGAGAGGGCGCACATGGCGCTGATTGGTTATCTGCCAGGGCACCGAAATTCGATAACCGATGCAGCAATCGAATCCTGCCGCGCCGCACTCGCCGCCTACAGGGCGCAGAGAGGTGAAGCGTGATGCGCGCATGGTGCAACCTCCTTCCGGTCTTCTTGGTGCGCCGTATAGTTCGCTGGAAGGGCGAGCGCTTCCACGTCGAGGGCGTCGGCGATTTCGTCCAACCATTCCCCGACGTGATGATCCTTGTTAAGCAGGAGTCCCGCCATGAGTGATTTCATGCGAGAAGAACGATTCATTGTCATCAAGCGCAAGCACTTGAGTATCCGCACCGAGGATGACCTCCGTGGATGGCTGCGCAGAAACAATATCCAGACGGTCGAGTGTGTCGTGGTCGAGAGCGATTGGCCGGAATACGAAAGTGTCTGGAGGATGATTGAGAATCGAGTCGAAGCAGGTCGCGCGAACGAACCCATTAATCGGTATTGGGTGGCGACTCAAGCGCTAATCGACAAGGAATGGGTAGGCATTCAGGGGCTAGTAGTGGACGCCGCCAACCATGACCGCGTAGTGCAGGGGCTAAACGACAGACACGTCGCGCAGTGCGAAACGACTGGCCGGATCGCAGACGAGCGCGACACCCTGCGCGCGGAGGTGGAGCGGCTGCGGGCCGCCCTGGAAAAGATCGCAAACGAGACAGCCGCTACCTGGGTTTGTGACGCCGCTAACGCCGCCCTGGCTGGCGGCAAGGAGGGGAAGTGATGAAGTGCGTACACGGAATCAGCCTGCGCGAGCCGTGCAAGGACTGCGGTGTAGATTGGACGCCAGGAAATGAGCCTAAGCCTATCTGCAACTGCCAAGGCCGTGGCCTGCAAACAATCTTCCACTTGGCGAACTGTCCGGTTCGCGTTGATGCTGCAGGGCAGGTGAAGCCATGAACCCAGCACGCGAACACCTGGCAGGGCTGGAGACGGCCAAAGAGCACCTGGACTCAATAACCAACTGGGGTGGCGCAGATTCGTTGTCGAAGTTGATCGCCCTCGCCAAGGCCGCCCCGCAGGCTGAGCCGGTGGCGTGGATGCTGGCCGATGCGGTCGGCGGCAGCATGCTGGAGTTTCAGCGTGACCTGCTGCTTGAAGATCAGTGCCGCTACGGTGGCAGCATTGAACCGCTCTACCCCCGCCCCGCGCCAGACGCCGAGCTGATTGAGTTGCTGGAGCGGATCAACGATGTGCTGACAGATAAAGGGCAGTACAAGCTTAGCCAGGAGCTTTCCGACAAGCTGGCCACCCTGAGCAATGTGTAGCCACCACACCCACGGCCGCCCTTGTTGGATATTCACCGCATCAAGGCATATCAAATGCGCCCTCTGCGGCGCAGTAGGCCGGCGCAATACCACCAAGGCTGAGCGCGCTGACTTCAATCGCGGTAACTGGCTCTACCTGAGCCGATAACCCCTACCCCATCACACAACTGCCGGCAGGATGCTGTATTTACCAAAAACCCCTCGACTGAGGGGCTTTTTTAGCTGAATGGCTTGTTAAGTCGCCATAAGTCCTAGGTCTCTCTGGTTCTGCTTCATCTGGTTTACGATTGCCTCAAGCTGAGCGAGCGTTGCCCCGGTCGTATCTGGAGAGGCGGACGGCTGGGTTACCGGAGCTTTACCGAAGAATCCCACCATCCCCTTGAACGACGACAAACCTCCGCTGACATAGGCGGTAGCCGCGTCGTTTGTGACTGTTGCGTTAACTGCGCCAATAACCACGCATGATCGATTGCGAAACTCTATTTTACCGACCACGGTTGAGGAGTGGTTGATGATAGTTGTGCTCAAGCTGAATCCTAGATCGATATCTACCGCAGCCCCATTCAGGGGGCTAGATATTCTTCCATAGTTCTCGATAAGGAGGCCGCGCGTCTGTGCAAAGCTCGAGTCGTTAGAAACAACAATAAGTGATGTGTCATACCCTGCCGGCGTATCCCAAGCGCTCAATCCGCTAATTCGTGTGTGTGAGTTTGCCTGAAGAAGAATAACGCCGCCCGAGCAGACCTCGGCGGTTATCCCGTCAAAGCTATTATTGGTCAGGTAAACGCCTGGCGTAGTTGCCATTAGGCGAATTGCTGGCCGCCCTTTGGAGTTTGTTACCCATAAATTCCTAAAGCAGTTCTCGTTGACCAGAGTTCCGTTTGCCAGGAAATCGACAATCGGGGCAACGCGCGCCACATTGTCCACAATGTATTCCCCGCCCTCGAAGACTGACGAATAGGTCCCGATATAATCAACGCCGGGCGTCCCGGTGTTATAAATTCCGGCGACGCAGGAGCGCCCAGTGTGCTGGGTGTACAGATATAGCTGCTTGAAGTGGCAGCGGACAGCGCCGTATTTGATGTTAAGGGCGTGGCCATTTGCGGCGCTGATCCCGAGATTCTCAATCCCTGCGTCATAAATAGCAGCCGTATTGGAGTAGATAACGGCGTCGCCGGAACCGGTATTGAAAATTCTGGTGCCAACTGGTGACCCAAGGCGCTTGGCTTGATCCGCAAGTAGACGGATCGGCTTATCCACAATCACCGTGCTTTCCGTGTTGTAAACCATAGGGCCTGGGAAGTAACCAACACCCGCCCCCGAGTCGACCAGCGCCTGAATAGCCGGCTGCCAGTCCCAGGTTGAAGGGTCTTCCACATCTGGCTTTACGGTTACCAGGCCGGCATATTCCCACACGTTGCGCCACTGAGCGGAAAGCATGCCACCCACGGTCGCTATTGCCGTTGATAGCGTAGTCCGCGCCCAGTCAACGCGACTAGAGTCAATGCTTCCGGTCAGCTGGGCCGACGTCAGGCGCTCCGTGTTGCTCGCAGCCGTGTACACAAAAATATTGTTCTTGTTTCTCACGGTTGTCGAGTAATCGTCCGCATCAACATATGGACGAGCTGGCGCCCCACTCCTGGATGGATATCCGGCGATTGTCCTGATTGGCTGGGCGGCAGGAATGGTCAGGGCGGCATCCCAAAACGCAGGAATGGGCACAGCCTCCGGGTTCTGATTTGCGGCCCCGATAAATATGTACCCGTCTTCAAGCGGGCTCCCGTCAATGTCAGTAAACGTCGGGAATGGTGGTGATACTGAAAAAGCGGACATGGCACAATCCTTTTAATGGCGCTTAGGTGCGTGGTCTTGCCTTGATTAGATCGTGGCAGTTTTTCAAGTGGTCGATATCGGCCTGAGAGACAGCCGGAACAGCCGGGTCCATGGAGGCTAGGTGTTCGTTAACGGCGTCCATTTGGGCCTGGACATCGCCATTCAAATCAATTGCCGTCCTGTGCCACCGACAGTCAATTTCTGCGCCATTCTCAACGAGGAGTATGGCAATTTTTACGCCCAGCATCCCGCTTCGGTGAAGCTCTGCCTGCTCAAGAACAGCTATTCTTTCGATCATGTTCGCCTCTACGTTGCTATGTAATTGACAACACCGCGAATATCAACGGTGCCACCTGTAGGTGTATCTGCTGCGACGACGTTCGATGGAACAAGCCCCGATCCACTAGAGATAAAATCAAGCTGCGCCACGCCTGGATTTATCCTTGCGGAAAGATCCGTGTATGACGCCTTCGTGATCCCGCGCCATTCCTGTCCGCCATACCCTCTCACGTTCACTGCGATAAATGGACAGCCAGTAAATATAAGGTTACCGCTAGCGGTCGTATGGGTAAACGCGCTGGTGATCACTGTAAATTGCAAAAGAACCTTTCGACCAATCTTGGTGTATTCGCCAGTCTGATTGGAATAAGCGACAGCAAGGTTTCCCGGCGTGGCAAATGTCAGAACCGGCGTCCATGTTCCTTCCTCGTAGTCATCCAGCACGTTCGCTCCGGCTGATGGAGCCTGGGTTGCTGGAAATGCTATCTGGCCGCCAGTTAGGTTTAGCAGTGTGCTAACCGTTGCAGTCGCTGCGGTAGTTGTGGTGAACGTCCCAGCTGCTGCGGATGCGCCGCCGATTACTGAACCGTCAACAGTGCCGCCGTTTATGTCGACAGTGGTAACCGTTCCGCCGTCCGTTATGGTCTTTCCAGCGAACGACAGGGTTGCTGGAAGGCTGAGCGTCGGATTGCCCGATACGCCATCGCCATTGGAGACTGCTACTTCATTAGCTGTTCCGGCGACAGCGCGCGCCGCCGCCGTGCCGGCTCCAGTGCGGACTAACAGCCCACTTGCCGCATTGTCTGCTAGCGCTTGAAGGTCCGAATCGAACGCCTGAACATCGGTCCCGATAACGGTGCCTGTCGCGGCGCGAGCGGCGGCGGGAGTGGCCGCGATAAACACTGCGTCACCAACGGACGTAGCCCCAAGGGTTGCTCTTTGGATTGCGTCTGTGGCGTCATCCAGAAGCGCGCGCCCCTGGGCGGTGACGATAGTCCCGGTGCCCTTGAGAATGTTTCCGGAGGTGCCGCTAAACAGGGGCAGCTCATTGTCGGTAGAGGACGCCGGGGCAACCAGGAACGGCGCTGGTGACGTGAGCGCGGTCAGGATTAACGTACTGTTCTTGTTTCGTACAAGAGTCGAGTAGGTCGTTTCGGCGATGTAGAGTCTGGACGGGGCGCCAGCATTTGACGCATAGCCGCCCTTTGTCCTGATCGGCTGGGGTGCAGGGACGGTCAGGGCGCTATCGAAGAAGGCTGACACAGGATTGGCTACCGGATCCATGCCGGCCACGCCGATGAATACAAACCCATCCTCTAGCGGGTTTCCGTCCACGTCCGTGAATATCTCAAACGGCGAAACTACTTGAACGCTAGCCATTACTGGCCCTCCTGGCTTACGCCCTTGAGCGATTCATTGATGCGGGCTTTGGTCTTGCGGTCCGCAATGTACTTGCTCGCCTCTTTCAGCGCGGTGGCGGCGGGCGCCGGGATGCCAGTAACCGCGAACGTGCCAACACTGTCCAGCGCGACACGAAGAGCTGACGCCGTGTTAGAGGTGTTGATGGCTCCAGCCGGAGCGGTGTAGATAACCGACGCAATCTCGGCTAGGTCGCGGAGAATCTGCGCCTGCTTCTTGCCATACAGAGACTCCAGCTTGCCGGTGGCGTCCATATCTCGAACCACGCGCGCGAGCTTGTCTGGCGAAAGCACAGGATTCCCCTGAGAGTCCCTGGCACTCGCCGAGAGCGAGGCATTTTTGATTCGATCGATTCCAGCCGCCTTTAGATCATTCCACGCCTGCCGACCTTCCGGGCCTGACTTCAGCAGCGTGCTGCGCAGCTTGTTCATTTCGTCGACCTTGGACGAGACAATCACCTTGTCGAACACATTCTCTAGCGCTATCTGGCGCTCGCTGCTTCCGCGTTTGGTGTTGATTAGCTTAGAAGTGAGCCCGGTGTTCTCAAACTCATTTGCGAACTGCGCACGCTGCTTCCGAGCCTTCCGGTATAACTCCCCGCCCTGGCCTTCTGTGGCGTCATCAATAGCCATAATCGCCTGCTTGGCAAACGATGACTCTCGGCTGTCCATCCAGTCGGTTGCCTTGTTTGCAAACTGGCGCAGAAGCTCGGCATCATCAATCGAGATTCTTCCAGCAGTAAGCGCGCCTGTTTCGTCCTCCGCTAGCGCCCCAAGGCGAATGGCCTCATTGCGGATTGCCCTGATGTTCGGCGACACGCCCTCGAACCGCTGAAGATCAGTCATGCCAGCGGCCAGATTATCCATGTTGATAGGGTCTGCCATCTGGCCGGCCTCCCGGGCCTCTTGGTATGCCTCGCGAATCTTGCGGCGCTGCACCTCGGCGCGAGCAGTAAGCGCGCGGTCGACAATAGCCCCAAGTTCTCGGTTTGATGTGGCCACCGGCTCCAGGCGGTCAACCAGGGCATCGAAGTTCTGAATCATCGTGGCTGTCTGGTTCTCTGCGCGCTCACGAAGCGGGGCGCCAATATCGCCAACCTTGGCCGTCTCTTTCTCGAACTGAAGCTGCGCGAAGTCCCTGGACGCTTGGCCGGTGGTGAGACCTGACTTGTCCTTGAACGGCACCGGCAGTTGCGCGGCGACCTCGGCCCGACGCAGGGCGTCAGGAGTGGCTGCGGCGCCAGCGCTCGGGGCGGATGCGCGCTGACCCGGGAGAGCTTCGCGAGCGGCTGAGCCTACGCGCTGCGCAATCTCTTGGACTGGCTGCGCTACACGCTGGGCGGCCTGCACTGCTGGCTGGGCGGCAGCGCGCGCTACAGGGGCAGCAGCCTGCGCGCCCCTTGTGATAGCGCCCAGCTCCGCAGCAAACGGCGCCACGGCAGCGAGAGGGGCTAAAGCCTCGCCTACAGCCTGTGTCTGCTCCTGTCCGGCTTGGGTTCGCGGGGCATACGTCAGCGCCTCAGCCCCCTGCATGGCGGACTGCTCAACCAAGTCTGCGGCCTGCTGGGTTCCGAACTGACCGGAAAGGATTTGCTCGGCCAAGCCTTTAAGCGTGCCACCAATCATGCCTACGGCGCCGCCTGTTGCGCCTGTGCCGAGCGCCAAGGCGGTTTCGCCAGCACCGATAACCTCTTCGCCTAGTGTTGGCTCAGGCTTCCGCTGAACGGTCTCGGGCACGTCTTCGCCCGCCACCATGCTCAGCGGGTCTTGCCGTGCGCGGCCGATCACTGCTGCAAGTTTGCGTGCGGCATCCTGATCGCCTGCGCGGTCTGCATTGACTAGCGCTTTTTCGAGTTGCTCGAGAGTCGCCATGGTTAGCCCCCGTATTTCTGAAGGAGCGCGTCAATCTCGCCAGCACCAGGCGCCACGGCCGGGGTGTCTGGCGTGATATCAGGGATACCGTGCTTGTCTGACAGCGTGGCGCGGGCCTTGAGCATTAGCCGCTGAGCCTCTTTGACGTTAGACATCAGCTTTTCTGGAGACTGCCGCAGGCTGAGGTTGGCAAGGGATGACTCAAGCTTCTTCCCCTCGGCCTCGGTCAGCGCGCCCAGTCCTTTCATGGCCGGAACTTGAGACAGGAACGCCTGGGAGCTGAGCGTCTTCAATACTTCTTCAAAGTCCGCTACATCCTGATCGATAGTCGGCAGGCGTGAGCTGATCGTGCCAGCTGCGTCCGCAACCACGCCGGCCGGGGTCTGCAATGCCTGGTCGGCAGTATTCAGGAAGTTGTCGATAGTCGAGCGTCCTGACTCAACCTCAGCCGTCTTGGCTCTAACGGTATCGTTACGCTTAACCTGGGCGTCCTGAATCTTCTGCTGCAACTCAGAGCGCTTCAAGTCGTTCGTTTCGCGCGAGATCTGCGCATTCATCGCGGCAATCTGCGAGTTCTGCCGCGATATACCGATATCGTTTTGAATCTTGGTGATGTCCCAGCCGGTTTTAGCCAGGTCCTGCACAGCTTCTGCCTCTGCAAACTTGGCATCTACTGCGGCCTTCTGTGCCTTGGCTTGCTTCTCGGTAAGGTCGAAGGGGGCTTCTTGTGCTGCGCGCTGCTCGGTGGCGATCTTGCTCCACTTCTCGGGGTCGAGTGCGGACAGAGTGAGACCGATGGTTGCGGCCGTCGACTTAGGGTCGCGCTGCAACTGGGCGCGGATCGCCTTCAGGCTACTCGGGTCTTGGCCAGAGTTCTCCAGGGCCGCAATGTTTTCGTCCAGTATCTGCGCAGCAACGTCAGGGCGCCCGCTCTGGACGGCTGAATAGACCTCTGTGCCGGCGCGGAACTGACTGTCCTGCTGGTCTTTGCTCTGGATTTCCCAGGCTTGGGCAAACGCTTTGCGCTGGTCGGGGTATTTTGCGGACATCGCCGCCGCCCCCTGCGCGCTAGGGTTCGCCAGGTATGCCTGAAGGTCGGCCGAATACTGCTGGGCCTGAGCTTGTTGCGCCTCCTGCGCCCGCAGCGCCTGCCCCACCTGAAGGCCGCCAAGCACCGATTGCCCAATATCGGGCTGGGCGATGCGACCGTAATAATCAATCGGCTGAACCATTGGAATCCCCCTTAGAAACCCTGCGCGCCCGTGTAAGGACTTCCGCCACCGTAGGCCCCTGCGACGATGCCGCCGAGATTGGCCAAGCTACCGGCAAGCTGCGCGTTAGATGATGCTGCGCCAAGCTGGCCGCCTGCAATCGCCGCCCCCTGCTGACCTAGTAGATTAGAAATGTTAGTGCCGGTATTGCCGGCCGCCACAGCCTGTTGCGCCGCGGATGCCTGGCCAACATTCGTCAGGCCGCCAAGGTTGCTGTATTGCTGCTGGATAAGCTGGTTGAGCAGCGCTGGCCGGAACTGCGCCAGGGCGCCCTGCACATTGCCGCCGCGCAATCCACCGGTTGCTGAGGCGTTCTGGAGAATTGCGTTCTCGCCCTGCTGAAACACTGACTTGAAGTACGGAGACTGTTCGACACCCGATATAGCGCTCTTCTGCGCTGCCGGCCCCGAAAGACCCAAGATCGCCTGTTGCTGGCCAATAGCGCCGGTTCCTGCGCTAACGTATGGCGACAGAAGCTCAGCTATCTTGTCGAACTGACGCCGCTGCTCTGCAATCCCAGCCTCGGACGCCTCGGCTTGAGTGTCGGCGGCCTTCTCTGCGCCCTTCCCCGCCTGAGACGCACCATATACGGCGGCCCCGGCGCCAACAACTGCCGCTGTAGTAACTGCCATTACAAGACCCTCGTGTATGACGTTTCGGACTTCTCGTAGCCCATCCGCTCATAGATCGCCGCGCCCACTTCAGGCATGCACGATTCCATAACAATCATGTTCCAATACTTCACGCCCTGGGCGCGTGCTTGGCTCTCGATGTGCTTCATCAGCGCGATACCGTTTCGACCTTGGCGGGCCTCGGGGTTTACCCACCACGCAATTTCGGTGCCGCTCAGAACCGAAGCATTGCCGAGCAGCGGACCCTTCACGCCAGCGGTGAACCCTACAACCTCGCCGTCAACCTCTAGGATTGCCAGCATCCCATGATCCAAAGCCATGGCCGCCATGTTCTTGACGTGCGCGGGGTCGAATGGCTCGTCGTAACGAGTCTGCTTCCAGAACTCCGCCGACATAAGCACGACTGCCGGCAGGTCATCTGTTGTTCCGTCGCGAACCATGGCCACCTCAGCTAAAAAAACAGGTCAATACAAGGCGCGAATTTCCCGGCGTATCGCCGAACCCACCTACCGGCTCTGCGCGGTGTATTCTGGATGCGTCGAAGATCACTGCGCGATTTGGCGCCATGTCTGCCATCTCACGGACGCCCCAGGCATCGTGGTTGTTCTGGTCGATGTTGATCAGATCGACAAAGCCGTGAAACTCAGGGGCATACGATATGCCGCTAGCGCGATGGCTGAGAAAGCTTGTACCGCCCTGGCAGTCCTCTACGCGATTCAGGTACAGCATCAGGCTGTATCGGCCCATGCTCTGGTCGGAGTGGGCTGCGTGCGGAACCGGAACGCCCCTCGGTGACCGGCGCATGAATAGGGTGACGCCTTCAAGGGGTGAGCCCTTCAGGTCTTCTAGACGCGCAATGACTTCGGCCTTTACGCCTTCGGGAATATCGGCGCAGATAAGGGGATACGCCACACCATCGACTGGATTGACGACATCAGAAAACACTGCGGTATCCGCGTAGGATCGCAGCTCGTCAAAGCTCTCTAGAAAATTGTCGATGATAACCAACGGCACAGCCTCCATCACTGGGGTTTTGAGCCGCTGGCCGCTCTGGTTGCTCAGCTTGGGTAAAGCATGTACGGATTCTAGGTTATCTCGCGGCCCGATGCACGGATGGTAAGCGATGTCGCGGACCCCGCCAGGGTTGAGATGAAGCCGCCAGGTTCTAGAACCTGGCCGACCAGCTCAGGGCACGTATAGGTTTCATTGGGCGCAATCGTGCGAGCCTTCAATATCAGGTTTTCGTCACCAGGTACACCGCCAATCGCCAGAATGTTGCAGCTGAACAGCACGTTTACGGCGCTTGTGTTGGTCACGCTGAACTTGTCGATAATGGTTATCGTGCCGTCAGCCGTATACTGCGTCGTCTGCACAGCCTCGGCCTGCTTGGCGGGGATCAGGGCTTTTACCGTGACTGTCATCTCTGCTCATTCCAATTAAGTGCGGCCAGGATATTTGACGTCCCTGTGACACTTGTCGCTACAACCGACAGAATGTCCCCTGACGTTCCTGCGTAATTGTTGAAGAGCCCATATCTAGACCCCCTATCCTGCGAAATACGCGCAAAAGTGGACCCAGCCCCCGATATAGCATAATCCGTGTAGATAGGAATCCCCCCGGTGATCGCGGTCGCGGCAGTGTCAAATTCAGTGATGCTATTCGAACCAACAGAGCCGAACGCGGCCCCGGTTAATGCCCCGCCACGGACTATTTCTAAATAAGCGTCGTTCGTTTTTGCGATGATAGACGCCGACTGCAAAAACACATGACCCCGATTTACGATACCCCCAAATGACGCCTTTGGTCTGATACTAAGTATCGGTCGTCGTGTTGTGACACCAACCACTGCGGTTCCCATACCGACCCCGAACTGGTAGGAGAACTGGCCAGGCTGCCCATCTTCGTCATACGCAACACATGACGAAGCGCGCATTGTATTGGCGCCGGCCGCAACGCCAGTGTTTTCGATCTCATATCGTATCGGGAGTGCGCCTGTAGCGATTCCGAAGACCGTGGATGCGTTTGCATTTGTCAGCTGGTGGGCATAAATCAGCTTTTCGTCTAGCAGAAAGCCAAACCTAACGTTCACTGCGTTATAGCCAGTAAACTCAATAACCAGGGCCTGTCCTTTGGTGAAGTCGAGGGTCACTCCCGATTCGCCTGTCCCATCCAGCTTGTCAAGGTTCCATGCTGATTGCTCAATAGGCGAGTCGACTGGAGACCCGCTCGCGTTCGTCCTAGTCACAAACCTAACTCCGGCTGCGGTCTGCTCTAGAAACAACCCATTGTCATCATCGTGATGCCCGGCCCGGCGCCTCACGTTGGTCGCCGCCGCCCCAAACGATACGCCCATGATTAGCTGCCGCGACTTGCCTGGGCTATAGATTAGATACTGATGGGTTTGTCTTACAGCCCGCGCGCCGCTGCCCGTACCGCCAGTAGAAAGCGTGTTGGAGCCATCTGCCGAGCTGAACACGATAGAGCCGGTCCCAGTCAACAGCTGATCCCATAGCAATAGTCCCTGGTCGTACTTCCCGGCATATTCAAAAATGACGGTTTTGTATGACGTGCGCAGAGAAAAGAAGCCGTCAAGAT
Source organism: Pseudomonas sp. (assembly GCA_041621735.1). GTDB lineage: Bacteria > Pseudomonadota > Gammaproteobacteria > Pseudomonadales > Pseudomonadaceae > Aquipseudomonas. The sequence continues at coordinate 25,165 of JBFKAF010000002.1, read as the reverse complement.
CCCTCCCGTTCGATACAGAAATTGGCGTTGGGGACAGCTGTGGATATAGACCGAGCATTAGATAGCCTCCCCGCCTGAAATCGTTACGCTGACGCCTGCGATTGTGGACGTGGCCTGGACAGTGGCGCCGGCATTTGTCACTTGCGCTCCCGACCACTGGAAAATACTGTTCTTCGGGATGCTCACGTTCGGGATCAATACATTGTCAGCGCCGGCAGTCCCGCCTGTCGGGACTAGATACAACGTTACCTTGGCGGTCATCGTTCCGTTATTGGCGATGTCGATGGTCTTAACTATATCGCGCGTAAGCGCTGGCGTAGTGCGCAACGTGGTGAGCGTAGGGGATACTGCCAGCTCCGCACCCCCAAGCCTTGCCGGGGTGATCACATCGAAAGCCACAACAGCACCTCGCTTGATTTGGCGCGGCGCGCCGTAACTGTTAGCGTATCTATTGCCTGCCTGGCGGCAGCTGCCGCCGAGTTAGCGTCAATCGACGCCTCTTGGCTTAGCCTGAATAGAGTTGCGATGTCGGCTGGGTTCAGATCGCCCGCCACAACAAACAATCGCTCAAAGCGGCGTATGGCTTCTTGATCTGGTAGGAACTTAGCCAGCTGGTCTCTCGATAACGGCTTAGGGTCTGCCATATCAGTACGCCAGCGGTTCTAGCTGGGCTTCAAGCCTAGCGATTGATATGTGGGCGTCGCTGGTGCCTTTGAAGCGCTGGATACGCCAGTTGCGCATCGCGCCTTGCTGGAACCACACAACACGCTTGGCGCGATCACCGATCTTCCCAGCCTTTACAAACTTCTCCTGGCTCCAGGTTTCGCCGTCGACCGAGTATGACGAACTGATGCGCGGATCTTCGCCGAATGCAACTCGCCCAGTCAGACACACAAGCTCCAGCTCATGGAACACAGCGCCGCGACCTTCGTTGTAAATGATGGTCGTGCCGAATTCCCAGCGGGCGACATCACCGTACTGCGAGGAAATCGAACTGGCCAACACGCCAAGCCTGGGGGCCGCAGGGTCTCCGCATAGCCATTTGTCATAGCACCACACCAGATTTTTGGCCCGGTATTGGGAGAACCCATCCAGACCGCTGGTGAGCGTGAACCATACCGGCGTCTGGAGAACGGCAGAGGCCGCCGCATCAAATACAATGGTGCGGTCTGGCAGGTGAATCCACAAGTGACGATGGCCTTTGTCTGACCTGGGCTCCAGTACGACAGAGGCGAGCTGCCCCTCAGTGTAATCCTGAAGCAGCTGGTCTATTTCCCGCGTCGATATCTTGTTCGCCTGACTGTTCCCGCCGAGATATACAGCAGGCGACTCGCTGCGCCCACTCCCCAGGAAGGCGATGGCTCCGGCGAACACGCATGCCGAATGCGTGCCGATCACGCCCTTTTCAATCTGAGCGCCTTCGATTCGCTGGAACGGGAAGCCAGAGCCGCCCACGTTGTCAAATACCTCGATGGTGTAACGGTTGAGCGCATACACCTCATTTTGCAGCTTCAGTAGCGCCTTAACCGGGTCAGGGTCTACCTCCGAACTACCGTACTTGAGGGGGTCAACAGCAAGGGGGTCGTTCAATTCCGTTACAACCAGAAACTCCCCATCAGTGGTCATGAAGTATCCGTCGACCCAAACCACGTCAAGGACAACTCCTATATCGGCGTCACTGACTGAGGTTAGCGTCCCGCCATCCCAGTAATACAGGCGCTCGGCCGACGCCACAGCCAGCCGATCAAACGAATAATCGAAAGACACCTGGCCGCCGCTGCCCACATCGCCAAGCACGGTCGCTTCGCCAGTGCTTCCGATGCTTACCAGCTTGCTGCCCATCACTCGATAGCAGATGCCATTCCAGTTGATTCCACCACGATCAATGCCAGGGCCTTCGCCGAATTCGACAACGCCGTCAGCGGGCCGAAGGTATCCCTGCGAAACACCCTGATCCTTTGGGACGGGGATCAGGTTCACGGGGTATGACGACCTGAAGTCGGCATTACCATCCGTGTATATCCCGCTGATGACGGGGATTTGCATTACACGCCGCCTTCGCCGGTCTGCACTACCAGGGTTGTTGCGCCGCCAGACTGGATGTACGCCAGGGTGTCTTCCCCATCGCCCTTCTGCACGATAATTTCGCTGTTCGCGCGGACAATGAGGTCGGCAGTGGTCGCAGTTTGTGCGCCCTTTCCTATCCGTACATGACACGGATTTGTTGCGCCAATATTGACCAGTCGCACGGATTTGGCGACAGGGTCTATAGCGACGGATGCGGATGCGGCGCCAGTGGTGACGGATTGACTGGCGCCACGACGCGGCTCAAACGGTGCTCTGATGGTCATGCGGCTCTCCTTTACCCGATGCGATACCAGGTCGATGTAGGCAGGTCGAACTTGAGGCGGAAGAAATCGTCAGCCCCTAGTGATGTCGGCTCACCGGTAACCGCTGTCGCGCCGTTAGCGTCGATGGTCAGCGTCGTTACCTGTTGTGTGCAGTTTACCAGCACTTCCTGCTTGTCCGCGGCGCCAGGCACTGGCGGTAGCACAATCGCACCGGTAGCGAAGCCAGCCGTCGGGGTAAGGATAAGGTGAACATTGTCCGCGTCAGGGTCGATGGAGACACTGAACCCAGTGGATGACGGCGCGGCATATTGCGTGGTGAACGATCCCGCGTCGGGGAACACGATGTTCGCCTGCATGTATGCCAGCAGAGTTCCGGCAGCGGCTCGGTAGTCCTGGCCGCTCACGTTTACAGCGAAGTACGTGGCACCGGTAACCGTATCAGTCAGCATCAGGCGATCAATTGCCATGCTATTCCCCTAGAAAAGTGAGTTGGCCGTTAGGCTCGTTCTGCAATGGGTCTTCATCCGGCTCGCGCACAAACGGATTGTCGTAGCGGCGCCATGGCTTGGTGCCGGCACCAGCAGGGAGAGTTTCGGGGAACTGCTGTTCACGCGGCATTGCGGCAATCGATAGCAGGGCCTCATAGGACGCCCTGGCGTTTGCCTTGACCTCCATGGTCACGGCCTTGCCGAAGCCGCCAGCGATGCGCACGGCGAGATTCAGATAGATAGCCTCATTGGCCACATCCGGCACACCGGTCTCTTGGTCGAGGTCGCTGTTCTGTGGACTTGCAGGGATCGGGTAACCAAGACGGATGCCGCGCGAGTTCCACACGGCCATCATGGAGTCCATCTGGCGCATGGCGGTCTGTAGCTGCTCGGGGGTCAGATCGAACACGTAACCGGCTAATCCGATCTCGGTGAATGCCTGCTCTACGAACTGCCGCTTGGTATAGGACATATCAGCCCCCCTAGCTCTGCGTCGATCTTCTTGCGCAGGAGTGCGTCAGTGGTGCGCCCGTCGAATTTAATTCCAAGCTCGCCGGCCATTTTCTCTAGCTCTGCGCGAGTCGGTGGCGCGTTGTCAGCCGGGGCGTCAGCTTCTCCAGCCATAGCCTCTGGAAGCGTCACAAACCAGCCCTCAGAGAGCCGCAGGGACAACTCCGCATCATCGGCCACGCCAATGTAGCGATAGGTCGCGCCGTGGCACTGGTGAGGGCCTGGGCACTGGTAAACGATAGTCGGGAATTCCATTCGTGATCCTCGAAAAGCTGGGCGGTGTTACCCGCCCAGTATGGATCAGCTCAGACGATAGGTCACGAACGTGTCAGCCGCAGTCTTGCGAGTGCGGAACAGGCCAGAGGTAACAGTTACCACAGCAGCCACGCCGACAAGAGTATGCCCAGTCGCAGCGGTCACGGTGAAGGTGTTGCCGCCAGTGTTGATCACGGACCAGTCGAAGGAGTCGCCAATGGCGATATCCGACGCGGCATCCATGACAGCGCCAGTCGGCACGGTGCCCGCCACAGCGGCGCCAGTGGTGGACGTTACGATACCACCCATGATCGCAGCAGCAGACACAGCACCAGTGGTGTTGACCGCTACCGGTGCGCCCTGAGTCTGGGCGGCCAGGCGCTCGGAAATTACCGGAGCCACGCCAACCGAGTACAGGGTATCGCCAGCGCCACCATCAATGCGCAAGGTCGCGCCGTTGGTGTACGGGCCAAAAGTGGTCTGGCCGTTAAGCACAGTGCCCACCTGGTTGCTGGACGATGGTTGGTTCACTGAAACAACCAGCTGATAAACCTCTGCCTGGTTGCGCGTATAGACGACCACGCTTTCAGCAGCTGGAACAACAACTTCAGCCGAGCCGTATTGGTAGATAATTTGCGATGCCATGATTATTTCCTCGAATTCGATTGAAGAAGAGGGCCGAAGCCCTCATTCAAATGCCGTTAGCTCTGACCGAAGAGCATGATGCCGTTCATTTCCGTGTTGGTGTTGACCACCCCGAAGAGGATGTCCGCACGATAGAACGTCTTCATGGTGTTGATGTCGTACTGCTTCTGCCAGACGAACTCGATGCCGTTGTCGGTGCTGCCGCGCATTACCGAGGCGCCAGCGTTCTCAGGCACGGCATAGCGGCCCGGAATGATCTCAAGGCTGTCCTTATGCCAGAACGGGTTGATCGAGGCGGCAGCAGTGTTCAGGAACACGATGGCCGCAGTGGCGCTCGCGGTTACCGACACGTTCTTGTACTGCTCTTCAGCATCGCTTGCACCCTGGGCCGAGATAATTGGCGGGGTGATGGTCATGGTGGTGCCGGAATCGACCGAGATAACGCGGAAGGTCTTCAGCTGACCGGTGCTTTGCTTGGTGATGTGATGCACTGCCTCTACACCGGCAATGGTGAACGCATCGCCCGCGAGAACGCCAGTAGTGCTGGAGATGGTCACGCGCTGGAAGCGGTTGTCCACGTTGTTGCGCTCGCCGGTGGTGGCGGTCGACGTGGCTTTCGGCACGTAGAACTGAGCCCCGCCAACAGTGGTGTTGATGGTCAAGCCGCCGCCACCGCCTGCCGCTGCGATGCGGTTGGCGTAGTCCAATTTGTAGGTGTCGAAGCTGGCCACTTCGCCGACAAACGCCTTCTCGTAGGCATTGTCAGACTTCTTGTTGCCGAACGAACGCGAGGCAACCGACAGGTTATTAGCCATGCCGTTGTAATCGCGGGTCGACAGGGCTAGGTATCGGTCACCCATCATAATGCCTTGTTCGTTGAAGATGGCTTCACACTGCGCCACGTCATCGAAGCCAGCGGCAGCAGAGGTGCGCTTAACGACCAGAGAGCCCTGGGCTGACGCCACGTTCATGATCGCGATGTTCACGTCAGACGCGAGCTTCTGGTAGGCGGCCTTACCCAAGCGACCTTCTTGCAGTGCGTCGCGCAGCTCTTTGGCGTCCATCACCCACGGCGACGATTTGCTGAAGCCAATGGTCGACGGAACAGACAGCTGGGTCTGATTCTTGAAGTTGCCGGTCTGGTCCATGCCGTCGAACGAGCGGGCAATGTACGGCTGAGGGCGCCAGAGCACGTCGGAGGTACGCTCCATAGTGGTCTGGTCGGTGCTGTATTTGTTGACGTTGTGGCTCAGGACGAGCGCGTCATTGAAGCCTTCAAGCATGTCCTCGAAGGCGACCCGTTCTTCTTTGCTGAAATCGTTGCTCATGATAATGCCTCTGTATGGCTGAGAGTTTGTGCGCAAAATGCGCCTTATATCTCATCCATATAGAGGCTGGATGGCGGGCCTTTCGGTAAAGCTCTGCCGATTGGTTGGCGAAACCTTATACAACTATACCTCGTTTGTAGCGGTTATCAACCGCGTGCCTTCTCTTTCTGCTGCCGCTTGTAGGCCACGACCTTCGACATGTCTCCGGTCTTCGCAGCCTCTTCGCGCAGACGCTCAAGGTGCGAATCAACAGTGCCGGAGATTTTACCAGCGCCGCTCGGCACTTTCTCGGGCGCGGGCGGGGCCTTGCGGTTCTGTACTTTCAACTGAGTCTCCAGCTTCGCGATGGCGAATGCGAACTTTACGTGGTCCTTGATGGCTGCCAGCTCGGCGGCCTTCTTGGGGTTCTTGCCCAGAGCATAGACGACTAGCGCCGGGTTATCTGCGCCCTGGATGACGATGCCCTGCTGTGTCTCGTTCAGGGAGCCGAGGACCGTGGCCTCTGCGTCGTCGTAGTCCTTGGCCTTGAGGTCAGTCTTTGCCGTGGCGTAGGCGTTCAGGCGTTCCTGCCAGGCGCGCTGCTGCTCTTCCTGCTCGGTCTCCTGGTCGCGGGCAAGTTGATCGACCTGGCGCTTGCGGTCGTGCCACGCGGTAAGCTCCTGCTCGAACTTGTCGCCGTCATAATCGCAGTCCTCAAGGGTTGGCTTCTTGCCGACCTCTGGCGCCTTGGGCTTAGGCGCAGACTGCTCAAGCTTAGCCTTCAGCTCGCGGTTCTCGCGCTGCAATTCGCGCTGTGCCTTGCGAAGATCCTTGACCCAGGCTGGCGCAGCCTTGTCGTCCTGTTCCTCGGCCGGAGTCTCGTCGCCGATGGTGACCACAACTCCGTCGTCTTCATCCTCAACAGCCTCGGCCTCTACTTCCTCCAGCTGCTCCACCTCTTCTTCGCGCTCTTCCTGCTCAATTTCAACTTCTTCGCGCTGTGCATCGGTCATCGTGCATCTCCTGTCTCGCCCACTCATCGGCTGGGCGGTTACCGCTAGATACTTGGCGGCGGCTCTACGGCTACCACGGTCACGTCGGGCGCTGGCGGCTGCATGCCGGCTTCAAACCGGTCGATAACCTCAAGCGCCTGCTTTTGCTGAGTTGCGTCGACGTCGGCCAGCGTCTCGATTGTCTCGGCCTTGGTCTTCTCAGACTGCGCAACCTTGAGCACTGTATTTGCGCGGGCCTCTGCTGCCTCTGCCTCTGCCTGCTGAGCCGCTGCTTGCAGGTACAATGCGTTCGGGTCTGGCTTCTGGTTCTGCGCCTCTTCGGCTAGCTCCTGCGCCTCTTCCTCGGATGGCTTGACTACGCCCATGCGCAATAGACGCTTGCGGAAGTAGTCGCGCACATCGTCAATGCCCTCGCCTTCCATGTTCATCATGGCCATGGCGCTGAGAACCTGGAGCGTTTCGGGGTCGGTAGAGATAGCCATCATGCCAGTGAGTGCGCGCACAGTAGCAGACCGCTTGCTGCTGGAGGATGGACCAACGTCAACGGCAACGTCGAACTTGGCGGCGCTCATGTCGTTCTCGAGCTCTAGCCCAGCGTCGCCCATCACCGGCCGGCGCAGCTCAACAGTTCCGCTATCGCCCTGGCAACTCAGCGTCTTCATCTTGCGGCCATCTTCGACCAGGATGTCCTTGGCCATGCTCAGCCAGATTTCCCCGGAGCGCTTCACGGCCTTAGCCATGTTGGACATGTAGATAAAGGTCTGCATGTCCAAACGGTTCTGGATCAGCTCAACAGCCTTGCCGCTCATGTTCGGTTGCAGCTGCTCGCCGGCCTGCTGGTTACCCAGCACGTCCTGCATATCCGTCTCTGTGATCTGGAGCAGCGCGGCCATCGCCGGAGGAATCTGAGGCGGCTTGGTGTAACCAATAGGGCCGGCAATCGTTACGTTCCCGTTCATGTCAGTGATCGGGTTCACCAGCAAGAATGGGTAATTCTTGATGTTGTCGTCGGCCCACATTTGCGTATGCCCGGCTACCTGCTCAGGCGTAAGCAAAGGCTTCTCTACGCTCGATAGCGCGCTGATCTCGCCCAGCTTGGAGAGCTGCATGTTCTTTAGGCGTTGTACGTCCTTGGCGAGCCGCACATGGCCCATGCAGCGCTCTACGTTGTCCACGAACCAGCGCTTGCCGTACATCGGGACGATTGGTATCTGGTTGCCGGCGATGTAGCCGCAGTCTTCCAGAACGCGATTCCCCGACATGATGTACTTGCGGACCTTTCGGACCTTGACGCGCTTCTGGCGGACTTCACGACTACCGATGGCCAGCAGTCGGCCCATCAGTTCTGCATCTTCCTCGAAGTCGGCATCACGATAGACGTCCTCTTCACCACTCAGAGAGCGCCAGACATAGACCTTCTCTTTCTTCTCCTCGACTTCGTAATACTCGGCGATGTAGACCACATCCGGGGTCAGCCAGTCGAACTCGCTTTGGTGGATGGCCTTGGGCCAGGATGAGCAGTCATCGTCGTACTCATCGTCATAGGCATCGCGCGCCATGGCGGTGAGTACAAAGCAGCACTTGGCGTCGGCTTTGTCCTGGCGCTTGGCGTTCAGGTCGAAGAACACCGAGCTGTCGGCATCAAAGATGGGCTCAATGCGGATGCGCTGGCGGTCGTCTTCCGGGTCTTCGTCGTCTTCATACTCAGCACGCAGACGCCAGGCACCGAAGCCACCACCTACAGCTTCCTCGAAGGCGTTGTCGTATGCCTCTTCGGCGCAACTGTCCTGCTCATCGGCGCGGTACAGGCCGTCGCATGCATCGGCCAGCTTATCGTCTGGCGTGCCGTCCTTGCTGATGAAGTCGACGGTGATCCGGTTGTTGCGGTATTCGTTGATGATCCGGATGACAGCCAGGTGAATCTTGTTCACCTCGAACTTCGGCTTGTTCTTGAACTGCTCGCCCAGCGGGCCTTCCCACTGCGCGCCGGCAATTGAATAGAATCGTCTGTCTTGCAGGCACTGAAGCCGCTCGTCTCGCAAGGCCGACTGAATGTTGTCGAACTTGGCCATGGCGCGGCCATGCACTTCCTTCAGTCTGTCGTCTTTGGTCTGAGCCATGCCGTTACCTTTACCAGTTGTTGGCGACAGGCATCACATGCACTGCCGCTTTCGCCTTGCCGATGGTGAGCCGCTGAACTGCCGCCCGCTGCATCATGTAAGCATAACGTGTTGCTGATAGTAAGTCGTCGTTCAGCTTGACGATATGCCCGGCTTCGTCACGATGATAGTTCAACTTCTCTTCAAACCAATCGCCGAGGTGGCTGAATACCTTGAAGCGACCTGTCGTCATGCGTTCGTATAGCTCGACAAGACCAGCCTCGACCCCAACCCCACCGCCTTGCCATGTCGCGTGCTCCGGCAGCATCTGCCACCCAGCATCAGCGTAAGCCTTCTTCTGCTGCTCGCCTGACGACTTCTCAGACTGAAGACCATCAGAAGGCCAGGACGTAGGGACATTCGCCGCCCACTGCTTGATCGACCCCCAGGCTGTAGATGGAGTGGTGCGCGACTTCTTCCAGGCATGCGCCAAGTAGATGATGTCAGCGTCCCTGTCGATCCACAGCTGCACATGCGCCTGCGGGTGATCCCATCCGAAGTCCATGCCGTTGATCACCCACCAATGGGGCGGACATTCGAACGGCTGGCACTTAACTAGGTCATCGCCGAAGTCGAAGATCAGGCCGGCGCCGAGCAGCGGCAGGCCCTTGGTCCGCATGTCTCGCTGCCATGCTGGGTATTGTGCAATCAGATCCTGCTTGGTCTTCTCGTTCAGGTGGTGCGCATCATCCCACGTCGCCCTCTGCATATGCTGACCGGGTGACGGCGTGTCCATGAACTGTACGACCAGCTCTGTGCGCCCATTCTCCGGGGTGAACGTGAGGATGCCGCGACCACCCTTGCCACCATCGCCGGTCGCAGTGCGCGTGAGAACCTGAGGAAAGATGTTCTTGTCGCGCGGCTCTTCGTCGATGTGATACCAGTCAACGCTGTCGCCCATGATCGCGTGCTGCCCCTGGCTGTATGACCAGAACTGGCAGACAGCATTCCCGCCTGACGCATGAGCTACCCTGACTTCACGCATCGCCCCGCTGGTACCGGTCGCGGACTTCCAGTCGACAATTCGATCAGCCGGGATTAGCCCGCCAGTCCACTTGCCACCCTCAAGCCGCCCGAACAGCGGCGTTTGCAGAAGGTCGCGCGTCTTCTCCATCGAGAACCCGAGCAGCCAGCACATAGGCGGCGCAGTGAATCGATAGCCGGGGTAATCGTCAGGGTAATCGCCGAGCAGATGGATGGCGTCAATCGTCAGGCCGGTGCGCGTCTTCCCGACACGGTTGGCCGCCATCAGCATGCAGGAGGTGTAGTCGATTGTGGATGCTGCGAACTTCAGCTGCCAGTCATACAGCGACTCGAACTGAAGCTGAGCCAGGCGCTTGGCGTTGCGCTTCTTCTGCTCTTCTAGAAGCTGTAGAAGCTCAATCTTTTCCTGTCTTGAGAGCTGCGATTCGTCGCTCAATTTGCTCGTCCGTCATATCAGAAAAGGCGATTGTGCCGGAGTGCTCTGTCTCGGTCTTATCCTTCCAGCCGAAGCGGTTCTTCATGTTGAAGATCCAGACAGTGGCATTCCCATCTGCTGTGCCGGCTGCCATTTTGCGACCTTGCTTCTCCCACCACATCTCGCAAAGGGCCTTGCACTCCTTTACGGTTTCGGAATACTGCGGGTCTTCGCGTATCCACCTGTCCCAGAGGTCAACACTGATACGCCCAACTTCACAGCGCAATTCAACTGCTGATGCCCCGTCTGCAGCAAGCTCTAGCATCCTCTCCCGCCAGTTAGCCGGGAGGCGTGTTGCTACTTCTGATTTAGGTCGTCCGCCTGCCATTATCCCAACCACTTATCAAGGTTCGTGCCCGCGACCGCGCTGATTGCGGCCAGGATGGTTAGCCACTGACTCCGATACATAGATCGGGCGATATCCAGGATCGGCTTGTTAGTGGCGTTCTCAAGCTGAATGGCATGAATCTCTCGCTCTACCTCGGCCACCCTTGTAATAGCATCATCAAAGCTCTTCTGCGTGTGCCTAAGCTCGCCAACGAGTTCACGAACCTCGCCGCATACGTCAGACATTTTCGTCATCAGGCCAACGTGTGCGCCCCTTAACGATCTCAGCTCTTCCAGTATGTGGTTGGTGTCGTTCATCTCGCAGTCTCTTGATTTTGGTTCCTTCCCTGAAGTGGCGCGCCATCAGCAGGGAAAACCCGATGATGGTTACTAGCGCCCAAGCTTTCCACGCATCCAAACTGAGAACTCCTTAGCCAAGCTCGCGGCGATCACCGCGTTAGTGGCAACCGATAGGTATGTCACATGGCTGAGGAGCCAGTCTTGATTGGCGATTGACTCGATACAGAGAAGGCCTGAGGCGATCCCGCTGACTAGCAGGATCTTGCGGCCGCCCATCATGATCAGCAGGGCATCAGCGCAGGCCAGGATAGCGAAGATCATGGCGAGCAATGAGGCATCGACCTCGCACACTCCAACCAGGGCCAAGTTCACGAAGGCAAACACGAAGTAATGCGCTGCCACGCTTCGTGATACCGGGAAGGCGGCAAACATGAAGACGATGCAAAGCGCAAGCTCGATGGTCATCAGTACGTACCGAGGCCGTTCTTCTTGGTCGACTTCACCTTAGGGTAAAATCCGGACTTCTTCGCCGCAGGCTTCTTGCTGCTGGATTTCTTTTTGCTGGCCATGAATATCTCCTAATTGACTCTGAGCATGATAGCGCCTAGTTCTGCGGCGCGCTATTTACGGCCGGCGCTTGTCCATTATCTCGGCGATCAGCGGCGCCACGTTTTGCACTGCGCGCTCACCGAACAGGAATCCAAGCACAAGGAAGTTGATAACCCACAGCGCGCTCTCCTGGGCCTCACTGAGCTGCCAGCGCCCCATGAACCACATGGCGTCACCGTAGATCGTTGCGTAGCCCCACAGGGGGCGCTGAAGGCCTCGCAGGAATAGAACCAATGGCCCTACCAGGGGAACGGCTCGCAAATCCTGTGCGCTGCCCTCCAGCAACGCCACGCGCTCGGTAATCATCCGCTCTGACTCAGCCAGGGCCGCCGAGAGCTGTTCGCGCTTGCGTGCCTCGACTTCATCGAGCTTGATCTGCATTTCAAGGCGCTTTTCTGGCGGAACTTCCGGCGGGAAGTAGGCCATGACGGTTTCCTTCACCTCTTTGAAGAGGCTAGAGCCGAGCATTCCGCCTAGCTTGTTTAGGAGGCTCATTGCCATACCCCAGTCATCATCTGCTTAGCCAGTCGCTCGGCGCGCATTGGCGTTTGATCGGCCCATTTGCTTTGCAGCATTTCGTTGGCTGCGGCGACGTAATGACCCCGGCGCACGCTCTCCAAGGTCTTCTTGAAGTTCAGCAGGCCATTGGTGCCGAGCTGAAAGGCCATGTTGACCAGAACACCCTTGCGGGCCTCGTCAAGCTCATCGAACCACGGCAGCGAAATTGACAGGTCTTTGGTGCGGCGCTGAATGTCATTCGCCAGCAGATATTCCGCTTCCTCTGCGGTGATTCCGCCGCCTTTGCGAATGTCGATCAGCCGGCCAACGCCGATTGTCCAATACCCTAGGTGATCCTGGTAGGCGGCGAGCTTAAAGCCCTCGTCACGCTTGAGCTGCTCGGCGATGTTCATTGCTGGCGCCCTTTCTTTTCGTTGCGAGAAAACAGCCAGAAGATGAACCAGATCGAAAGCAGTCCGATAATTTCCATTGCTTACCCCTCTTTCAGGTATGCGGTTATTGTATCACGGCCTGCGTCAAAGCCCTTGCAGACCACAGCCATGAAGCCTTGACCACTAAGCCATTGAAGCCAGTCGGCTTGCTGGGCTGTCAGGCTTCCACCCTTCTCGCGCTTCATCTCGATGAACAGGCCGGAAAATCCGTGACGGGCCACCAGCAGGTTTAGATCAGGATAGCCAGGGCGGACCCCTTCAGCCTTCAGCTTGCTGGCCACAATCACGTTCCGCTGGCCACCGTTCGGGCATGCGGCGAGCCTGCCGCGTAGATCCGGGTATTGCAGATCGAACCATCGCACCAGAGCGACTTGATCGTCGTGCTCTGAGCGGCTCATGCATTCACCCCGCGAACGTAGACGATGTAGAACCAGGCTAGCGCGATCATACCTTCACCGCTCCCTCACTGATCAGAATCGCCTGCGTTCGCACCATGCCTTCAAGGTGCGCGAGGTCGGCGCTATTGGAATCGATATGGCGAGTGCGCCTGTCGATTTCATCGTGGCACGACGAGCAGGCCCAGGCCCCCAAGAGGTCGTGCGGCTTGATACCCATACCACAGGTGCCAGCTAGCCGGTAATGCGCCAGAACGGTTGTCTCGGGGTCTCGGTTGCATATCCCCGGCAACCTCACCTGACAGTCACGACCGCGAGCCATCTTGGTCAGCTTGCTCATCAGTACCGCCCCCCGTAATTATCCTTGGCAGTCCACTTGACTTGGTGTTCTGCGCCAAAGGCTAAAATCCACTCGATAAGGCTCGCGCACTTCTTCACGCCGAGCTTTGCAGTGTGTTCGAAAATAATATCGAAGCCATTCCCATCCAGGGCCGGGATCAACTGCACGCTCTCGCCTTCCTCGCGCATCCATGCTGCGGTGCATAGGCGCTTCCAGATGAGCACATTCCACTTCTTGCCAGCGTGCTCGACCTGGCGCGATATGTCCGTGAGCAGCTTGTGCAGCATCGCGTTCTGTTCGGCGCTGCGGTCATCGTCGGCCACGGTCACGATGAATGGGTACTGCCTGGCATCGACGGTCGCGTAAAGCCTGTCGAGGTCGTCTAGGCTGGCTATGCGGATCTTGTCAGCCATTGATCAATTCTCGCAACAGGTCAAGTTTGGCGCGCAATTCGATCAGCTCAATAGCCTGATCGCGGAAAACCTGAATATGCCGGTCGTTTGCCTTGCGAAGCTCTGAGTTTTCCAGCTCTAAGCGGCGAACCTTGAGCGCTTCCTTGGCAGTCATTGCTGGTCTCCCTTGCTCATGGCGGCGTCGATCGTGCTATCCACGTTCTCCTTGCTGAATTTCACCCCGGTAAACCAAATCGGAGTGCTCAGGTAAAACTGGTGTATGGACTCGCTGCTATCACGCAGCCACCGATAACGCTCGGCATCCTCGCGCAGCGCTTTGCACTCAGCATAAGCAGCGTCCTTCTGCTGAATCGCATGACCGGATTCGCACTTGGCTTGGGCCAGTTCATCCAGAAGCGCAAGAATGACGGAGGGATGCGCCTCAGCGATGTACTGCATATTGGTGTCGCGCTGCGGTCGCCAGTTCTTAGGCGCGTTTGGCGCTACAGCGACCGGAACATAACCATCTGAATCGGGCATGGTCCGAATAAGCCCAAGGCGGTATTCCCAGTCACCACCAGTTGCAGCCTCAGCTAGCCTGCGCAGCTCCTGCTTGTTCAGATCACCCATGAATCAGCACTCCATTCCGCAACTCGCACCACTGCCGGCCACGCTCAAGGCGCAGAGGATCGCGGCTCACTACCTCATAGCCGCGCCCTATCCAGGCATTTACGCATACGCGAAGGAGTAGCTGGGTTCTGGTGTCGCGCAGTTCGTCGGGCTCGGATCGATATTGAGTCATGGCATGGCCCTCCCGATTTCAGCGGCTGCGCGGACGATGGCGCGGCGAGTGGCGGCGTACGAGTCATCGCCAAGGCTCTCGGAAACGAACTCCAGGGAATCGCCATGCCACCATGCGGCCTGAATGTCTCCATTGATCGAAACGTCCAGCCGCAATTTCACCGCCAACCTCAGCGCGTCGCCATCGTCCGCGAGCGGGTTCCATAGCGGTGCAATGGTCGCAGAAGATCGGCCTATACCAACGAAATTGCAAGGATAGCCATCCGCCGCAAAACGGCCGACAAACATCCCGTTGATACCGGCCGCCTTAGCCGCCAGCTCCAGTAATTCGCGGTCATCACTCACAGAAGCACCCCCATTGCGCGGTCAAGCCAGATAGCGAAGGCGCAGATACCAAGGGCTGCAATCGTTGCAGCAGCGCCTACGATGGAAAAGGCTAGGAATGTGTCTCGGTTTTCGTGGTCGCTCATTTGGTTTTCACTCCTGCGGCGTGGCCACGGATCACCTTCAGAAACTCGCCGGTAATGTCCTGGCCGTCGCGCCAGAAGCTGAACGCCGGCACAGAGTCACGGTCGTGGATCGCGGTCACAATCTCGCGGCCTGTCGCAGTCATGGCGATTGCTGCGCCGTATTCGGTTGCGCGGTGTAGGCATGCCTCGATTTCCCATTGGGCGCGAGGGTGGTTCAGAGAGGTATTGTTTAACACTTGCATGTTCGTCACTCCGTCAAGTGTGAGATCGTCAGATTTGTGAATCGCGGCAGAATGCTGACGGGCATCTTTTCGGGAGCTAACCTAGCCGCAACCGAATTAAAGCCCATGGTGGCACTTCCGTCAAGCAACAGATGCATCCGGCCAAATCAACCTGGCGCAGTACAGCGCATCGGCCTGCGTGCACTTCTCGCCGCACATGGCGAATACTTTTCCGCGTGCCGTGACCATCCAGCGTGACTTTTTCATGCGATACCCCGGCGCGCTGATTCCCATTTGAACTGAACAACTACCGGCGAGCCCTCGCGCAGCCGATCCACGCAACGATCACCCATAGCCTGGGTCAGCGCCTCGGCTGACAGGTTGGAGATGATCACGGTAGGCAGCTCGCTTTCGTATCGGCCGTTGATGATGGCGAAGATGGTCGACAGCTCGAAATCGCTTGGCGTTTCCCGTGTCGCCCCTATTTCGTCCAGAACGAGCAGATCAACGCCTGTGAGGCCCGCAATGATTCCGCCCTCACTCTCGCTGCCGTCGCCGTTAAACGTCTCTTTAATGGCCTGTAGAACGCCTCCAATCGTGCGATAAGCAGCCGTGTAGCCAGTGTTGTGGTTCAGATGGTTGGCAATCGAGGTCCCGAGGTGCGTCTTTCCTGTACCTGGAGTGCCGATCAAGATCAGGTTTCGCCCGACCGAAAAGTTGTCCTTGAAGTTGTCGACGAAGGTCTTGCACTTCTCCAGCGCCGCCGACTTCTCAGGGGAGTCGCACAGGTAGCCATCAAACCGCTTGCCATCAAACCGCTTGGGCACGGCCGCTGACCCGAGCTTTTCACGTAAGCGAATCTGGCGAATAAGGTCGTCTTGTATTTTCTGGCGCTTTTCGTCTTCTGCCTTTTTCTCGGCATCACACGCTGGGCAGCGTGAAAAGGTTCGATTCTTGAAAAGCGGTATCTGGAAAGACTTCTGCTCGAACTCACCGTGTTTTTCGCAGACGGCGGTTGTTATCTGAATATCTTGATTAGAGTCCATGCGTACCATCCTCGCGAAGCACCAGCCCCGCGTTGTAGTCGATTTGGTCAAATCCGTGGTGAATGCCGGTCGACTTGGTTGCTTTCCATTCAGCCTTGTACCCGGCCCAGTTTTCGATTGCTGCTATCTCGATTGCCTGAGCCAGTGTCTTACCGGCCTTTTCGGCCTCCCTCATAACCCCATCCAAAGCAGTTTGTGTTAATGGGGCTTTCTTAACCTTGCGAACAGCTAGCCAGTCTTTTGCGTGCTGCTCGTCAACTCCAAGTTTGATCAGGTCTTTGGCTGTCAGGTTTTTGCTGCGCTCTGGCTTTTCCGGTTTTCCGTTTTCTTGCAGGGAATCAGTGAATCCGGTATCCACATTCAGTGAATCAGGAATCAGTGAATCAGGGCGTTTCGGTTCTGTTATTTCACGGTCATTGCACTGTTTCTTAACTGTTTCATAACCGTTATCGCCTAAAATCAATGAGTTGGGATCGGTACTAAAGGGGAATCCCTTGCCCTTCTCTGTGTTGTGTGGCGACTGGTGCTTTCGGAAATTGCAGACCTGAATGAAACGACGTCCATCGTTTTCATAGCGGACAATGAACCCTAGCCGTGCAAGCGCCGTTAAATAACCGTTAACGTCTAGTGATTCACGGTATGGGAACAGTTCCGCCTTGATGCGAAGCGGACGATCCTCAAGAATGCCAACTTTGTCAGCCAGGCACCAAAGCCCTACAAAGGTTAGTGACACCATCGGGTCTTCTGTACCTAACAGCTCGTTGGTAAAGAACGCCGGCTTGATGTTTCTTGATCTAGCCATTATTCAACCCCTGATTTTTCACGCTCTGCCCTGGCCTTCTTGTAGGCATCCTGCTCGGCCTCTCGAGCTTCCTTGTTGCACTGGATGCAGATGCCGCTTGTTGTTCTCCGCTCCGATAAGTGGCCCCTGCCGCATGGTTTTCCGGTGTAGTACGTGGCCATGCCCAGGCGTATGGCTTCTTTGCGAGTCTTTGTCATACCTACCTCTGTGGAATGTTATGGAATGATTTTATGGTCAATAGAAAGGCCCGTCAATGGGCCTACGTGGCAGGCACTTGGCTAGTTCATCCCAGCCCGAGCAATAACCTCATCCTGGTAATCCGGGTTAATCCCAGCATCCTTCCGCGCCTTCGCTGCGTCGATCAGGTTTTGAGCGGTTCTGGCCTTCCAGCCTTCATCCGCGCAGACCAATACCTCGACAGGGTTAGCGGTGCTCAGCATTTCGTCGGCCATGCGCCAGCCGGTGCGGTAGTCGATTGATATAGGGTTCATGGTCACTCTCCTTTGGTGCGGAGTTGGGCTAGCTTTTTGTCAATGTGCCCGCGCAGCACGCCAGATTGGCCGCTATTCACTCCAAGTGTCATAAGCCGAAGTTCACGCAGCAACTCAATCAGCTCGGCGTCTGGCGCGGGTGGGTTGGCGATGACTGCCTTGAAGTTGACGTGCACCTCAGTGAAGACGGCAGCATGAGCGGTGACCCATTCGTACAGCTCATCATCCTCGCGCTTGTCTAGCTGGAACCGCGCCTGCATCTTCAGGCATTCCGCGCGGCGCATCTCCAGCCACTGCCCGAACGTATCTAGATCGTTGACGCCGGCGTGCTTGACGAAGGCATCCAATGGCGCGCCTGCCAATAACTGCGCCACCGACAGCATGCCAGCATCCCTCATGCGGCTATCCAGATCATCCGCCACCGGCTCATCCTGCGGGGCGGCCTTGGCTTGGGCGATCAGATCATCAAGCGTCTGCGCGCTATCAGCAGCCCCTGAGTCGAACAGGAGCTGCTTGGCCAGCTCCAGGCCTGCCAGGTGTTCTCGGGTTGGGTTAGTCATGGGCGGGCTCCTTTCTCGATATGCGGTTACCCGGAATGCAACTCATGGTCGTATCCGCGACACTTCGCTCTACAACGCATGTAGCGTCAATTTCCTTGCTGTAAAATGCGGACGTACCGGCAGCCATAAATCGACCGTATAACGCTATTGCAAGGTAAATCAGGGCTATCCATATCAGTGCCGCCATGCCAACGGCTCTTAGCTTTGTGATCACCGCGCCACCTCCAACCAAACAATCCCGCCAGCAGGAATAGTGCCGATCAGCGCCGCCCAGGTGTAATACTCAACAAAGCCGCCAGAGATTAGGCGTATGCCCAAGGCGAGCAGCAGCCAGCTCTGCTTGCGGTGCGCGTCTTTTGTGCGCCACCAGTTGCGTAGGGTTTTCATGATCAATCCTCCTTAGATGCCTTGCGTAATGCCCGTGCCTTGCGATCAAGATCGTTAGCGCGTTCACGCATAGCCAGCCGGATGCTCTCGCGGCGACTGGCCGGTACATACGGCCCCCACTGGTTGATTGCTGATACTGTCAGGCCGATTGCCTTAGACAGTTCGGACGGAGACCCGTCGAAAAATTCCATCACTTCGTCTTTGCGCATTGGTGCTTCTCCGTTGTTTGTTATGCCTACTTTAGGCTGCATTTAAAAATATAGCAAATACAGGTTGACGAGACACAGGGCATTGCCTAATCTTGGCTCAGCAAAACGAAAACACGAACGAACACACAAGCCGGAGTCTCACCGGCTAGGACGTGAAGGCTGAAACCTCACCTGGCCCCTGACAAAGGGATCGACCAGCCCCGAATGGGGACGTTCTTTGACATTGAGTGACGCGGCGCAATAGGCCAGTAGCTGAGCGCAGCGAGAAACACCGACGAATCCTCCTGCACCTGGGCGACCGGGTGCAGCGGGATCAAACCGGAGGAAACAGACATGCAAGCGTACTGGGTGAAATTTCAAGGCAAGCCGTCTGGCTGCGTAGAAGCAGGCAGTGAAGAAGACGCCAAGCGCATTGGCGCCGAGCTGGTGGGTGCCGAGGCACTGGAGTGCAGTCGCCTCCCTTATCCGGCCAGTCCGCGAATCAACAAACACACCTACCGGGATGGCGTTACCTGCCCTTCCTTCTGCTACCGGCCAGAACAATGCAAGGGGCGCACGTCATGCCCTGAGCGCCACTCCTGCGTCGACTAGCCGCCCCATGCAGCCACCACCACAACAACCGCCCCGATAGAGGGGCATAGAGGACTGGGATATGAGCGAATCCTGCAACTTCCAGAGAGGGACGTGGGAGTGTCGCGGAGACGGATACCTATGGGATGCAGATTCGGACGGTTATGACCCTGAAGACACCGGCGACCCGTGCCCTTGCTGCAACACCCTTGAGTATCTGACCCAAGCCAAGGAAGAGGCGGAAACATGCAGTCGCTGGCTGGATATGTATGGCGCCGGGACCGGAGAAACCATATGGCTGCGCCGCCTCGCTTTGGCGAAGCAAGCAAATCAGGTGCGCACCGACGAGGTATTGAAGGAGATTGGCCCCGTTCACGCCCTAGTTTATGACCCGGATAGCCCAGACGGGTTCTTCGTGAGCATCAACAACATCGATTAACCCCGCTTCCACGACCGGGGCGCCACCGCTGATCACAGGAGTGTGAGGCGGTAATGAGCAGGTTTGCCGCCTGGGCGACAAGGCACCGATACCCCTGGCAACAGGGCGCATCGGTAAGGGCTGAATGCGCAGGCTGATGCGCCGGTGGCGGAAGACGGCTTGACCTCTGCCTCAGTACGCCATTTCTCAGAAGCCGGAGATCAGTACCGGCCAGCCCTTACCGATGCGTATTTCGCGCATCACAACCCCTTGAGTGGGGCTGCGTTCATTCCGCAGACGCCGACCAGCAATGGGCAAGAACGGCAACAGCCTAGCCGGGCATCCGGGCTGATCACCAACTTAGGAGAGCGCCATGGATTAACTCATCAGCGGACAACGCTCGCATAAGGCGGCTTATCCGAGCACACCAAAAGCCCGACTAGCGTGATGGCCTGTCGGGCTTTTCTATTCCCGAGACTGCATCGACAGACGCCCGGCAGCTTCACGGCTGGGTTTGGTCACCCGCCTGGTCGTCTGATCAATGCAGTTTGCACCGAGAGGTATCGACATGAACCACGCCATCAGCAACACCGGCTCGCTTGAGGCCGACCACTACAGCCGGATCGAAGCAGCCGAACGCGCCGACCGGGCATTCAACCAGCGCAGCGACAGGCTACGCGACGAGATGACCTGGCAGCGCCTTGAGGAAATCATGGCCGAAGCGCCGAACGCACAGCGGCAAGCCTTCTGGTCGCAGCTGCTGGGCCTTCTCGACATAGAGCCCCGCTTTATGGTCAAGCAAAACGTGTCGCTGATGGCTGAGCCGCTACAGGATGCGGTTGCGCTGGCGATTGATGAGCAGGTACGCAAGGAGATGAAGGCATGAGCACATCACCCGTTATGAGTATCACGGACGAACTGCTGGCTGAGCTGGAGGCGGCGGCGGATGCGATCAAGGAAGGCGGCAGCCTGCAAGGAATGGAAGCCGAAGAGGTCATGTTTAATTTTGAATGCATGGCTACGCCCGCCACCGTCAAAGCCCTGCTCGCGCACATTGTTGAGCTGAAGCGGGATGCGGAGCGACTGAACAGGCTTGACCGGATCGGCTACGCATACGGCTTCGAGGACATGCACGAAGGCAGTCGATGGATGATCGACGGGCCGTTCAGCGACATCCGCGCAGCCATCGACGCCATGGAGCCCACCCCATGACCATCATCGCGCGCACCTACGCCGACCTAAACCAAGCCCTGAGAAATCGGGGTTTTTATTGCCTGCCGCTTACTGGTGTTCGCATTGCTGAGCGGCGCGGGATGCTGATTGTGAGGTTGCCATGACCACCCCTGAACGCATGGCCATTCGCGCCGCACTGATGGCGCGTGACAACTGGACCGTTTACATGATCGCCCGCATCACTCAGACCAAGCCCGCCATTGTGCGTGAGCGTATAGCGCTGGGTGAGCGGCTGTTAGCGCAGGAGGCAGCATGAGCGAATGGATTAAATGCAGCGAACGGCTGCCGGACAGAGACCAAGGGGTCGTGGCCGTGCTTTCGGTAGACGGTGACATCTTGACCGCATGGGCGAGCTACTGGGGCGGCGCTAGAACTGACTTTGCCTGCTGGTCGTTTCCGCATAGCGAAGACGACGGCACGGTAATAGCCCACTGGACGCCGCTGCCGGAGCCACCGCAGTGACCCGCCGTCAACGCCAACTCCGCTACGCCTTCTGGCGCTTCTTCATGAGCGCACTAGGCGCCCTAACCCTTCTCGCCGCTCTGGCCCTGCCGCACATCATCGACGGCAGATTGACGGCTGAGCAGCCCGTTACCACTTATCCGCGCTGAGCGCAGGGAGAGAGACATGACAACCGCTACCGAAAAAGTCAGCACCGAGCTGGCTGAATTGCCGCCGGCAGAGACTGCGCTGGCGGTGTTCAGCGCACCCAAGGGCATGGACCCCTGGCTGCAGAAGATCCGCACCGAGATTGAATCGTTCGTGCCGGACGTCAGCACCAAGAAGGGTCGCGACTCAATCGCCTCGATGGCCTACAAGGTCGCCCAGGTCAAGAACGCCCTAGACGGCGTAGGCAAGAAGGTATCAGCCGACCTGAAGCTGATCCCGAAGAAGGTGGACGCCGAGCGCAAGCGCGTATGGGACACCCTGGAGTCGTGGCAGGAAGAAGTTCGCCGTCCACTGAATGAGTGGCAGGCCCGCGAAGATGCGCGGATCGATGGCCACAACAAGATCCTCGACTGGCTTGCCGGCTTGCTGGCGGCGCGAGACGACATGACGCTCGATCAGATGCGCCAGCAACTGGGTGAGGTCGAGGCCTTCGAGATCAGTGAGGCGCTGGAAGAGTTCGAGGCCGAAGCCGCCCGCGGCAAGGACAAGGCGATCACGGCGCTGCGCGAGCAGATCGGCAAGCGCGAGAAACACGAAGCAGAGCTGGCCGCCATCGCCAAGTTCAACGCCGAGCAGGCCGAGCGTGATGCCCAGGCCGAACGCGACCGCATTGCCCGTGAGGCGGCAGAGCAGGCAACCCGCGAAGCTGAGCAGCGCGCCCAGGCCGAGCGTGATGCTGCAGCCAAGCGCGAACAGGATCTGATCGACCAGGCCACCGAGAGGCAGCGCCAGGCCGAACAGGACAAGCGGGATGCAGAGGCAGCAGCCGAGCAAGCCAGGCTGAACGCAGAACTTGCCGAGCAGCGCCGCATCGCCGCCGAGAAGCAAGCGGAACTCGACCGGATCGAGGCCGACAAGCGCGCTGAGCGTGAGCGCATGGATGCCATCGAGCGCCAGGCCCGAGCAGTCGAGCAGGCCAGGCTGGACGAGGTTGAGCGGCAGCGGCGTGAGACGGATGAGGCTGAGCGTCAAGCAAAGGCTCGCGAGGACGACAAAGCGCACAAGGCCAGGATCAACCGCGCCGCCCTGGATGCGTTCGTCGCTGGCGGCATGACCGAGGAATGCGCCAAGCAGGCGGTAATCCTGATCGCCAGCCGCAAGATTCCGAGCGTGTCCATCACCTACTAGGAGACTGTCATGCAAGCAGCTACAGCACCTGAATCGCCCGCACTGGCTGCGCAGATCGACTGGATGAGGTTCGGGGCGTTCTCGCCCGAGAAGTTCCAGGGCGATGAGCGCAAAGAGTACGAGGAAGAAGCAGCCCGCATCGAGCGGCAATGGGACAACCAACCCGAATAGCGAGGCCAGTCATGGCGACCGTCACCCTTATTTTGGGCAAGTCAGGCAGCGGCAAGTCGACGTCCATGCGCAGCATGGAGCCAGAGCAAACCGCCCTGATTCAAGTCATCCGTAAGCCACTGCCGTTCCGCGGCGCATCGGCCTGGAAGGCGTTTGTCACCGACGACTGGAGCAAGATCATCGGCGCCTGTCGTAAGACGAAGCGCAAGGTGATCGTCATTGACGACTTCCAGTACATGCTGGCCAACGAGTTCATGCGTCGCAGCCAAGAGAAGGGCTACGACAAGTTCAACGACATTGGCCGCCACACCTGGGACGTGTTCGACGCCCTGCTCAAGCTGCCGGATGACGTGCGCGTTTACATCCTCAGCCACACCGAGGAAACGGAAACCGGCCAGATCAAGATGAAGACCATCGGCAAGATGCTCGACGACAAGATCACTCTGGAGGGTCTGGTGACCATCGTCCTGCGCGCAGTCGTGCAGGACGGCAGCCACTACTTCCTGACTCGCAACAACGGCGCGGACACAACCAAGGCCCCGATGGGCATGTTCGACGAAGACCTGGTCGACAACGACCTAGCCGCAGTGGACGCAGCGATCTGCGACTACTACGGCCTGCTCATTCCGAGCGCAGCATAACCAACAGGAGCAACACCATGTTCAAGCTAGACGCTGGCGCCGCGCGCGCCGCTGACAACAAATCAGCGTTCATTGATGACGCTGGCAAATGCATCGGCACCTTTGTTCGCGCTGAGTACATGGAGAAGCAAGCTACCGGCTCGGTCGGCCTGGGCTTGACCTTCAAGACCGACGCAGGCGCCGAGGCTCAGTTCTATATCAACCTGAGCTACCAGCACGGCACCAAGAATGACGGCGGACACCAGACGCTGAACGCCATTATGGCCTGCCTGAAGCTGCGCGAAGTGCCGGCGCCCACGCCGATCACCTTCGAGAAGTGGGACAAGGACGCCGGTCAGCGCGTAACGGTAACCGCGCCAGGCTTCCCGGTACTGATGGGCAAGCCGATTGGCTTACTGATCCAGATGGAAATCGAAAAGAACAGCGAGAACGGCAACCCGCGCCCGACCATCTACATGCCGTTCAGCTCCGAGTCTGAAAAGACCGCATCCGAGATCCTCGACCCCAAGTGCATGGCCCCGGCCAAGCTGGAGAAGGCGGTGCAGGTAGTCATGAATAAGCCGATCGTCGATCGTCGACCGAAAGGCGGCAGCGAAAGCCATGGCGCAAACGGTGGTCACGTTCCGGAAATCGACGACCGCTTCGACGACATCCCGTTCGATTGATCACAACCAGCCCACACCAAGGCGCCGTCGAGCGCCTTTTTTATTGAGGGAATCACATGAACATCTATCTGGACATCGAGACAATCCCCGGCCAGGCACCCGGCCTGCTTGATCAGTTCGTCAAGGACGTAGCCGCACCAGGGCAATTCAAGAAGCCGGAGTCGATCAAGGAATGGCTTCGCGATAACGCCGAGTCTGCCGGCGAGGAAGCCTGGCGCAAGACCAGCTTCGACGGTGCCTTCGGCCATATCGCGGTGATCGGCTTTGCCATCGGCGACGACGAACCGACCGTGCTGTACGGCGAGCAATACGGCAGTCACGAGGTGGAGCGCGACATCCTTGGCGGGTTCTTCGCGGCCATCGACGCGGCGGCCGAGCGGATGCTGGCGGGCGGCACCCGCTCGTCGCCGGCGCCAATCTTCATCGGCCACAACGTAGTCGAGTTCGACTTGCGCTTCCTGTTTCAGCGCGCAGTGATGCTGGGCGTGCGCCCGCCTGCCTGCATACCGTTCGATGCGCGCCCCTGGGACAAGACAGTGTTCGACACCATGATCGCCTGGGCCGGAGCGCGTAACCGGGCCAGCTTGGACAAGCTGTGCAAGGCATTCGGTATTGCCGACAAGGGTAGCGAAATCGGCGAAGAGATCGACGGCAGCATGGTGTGGGACTTCGTTAAGGAAGGCCGTATCGCTGACGTGGCCAAGTATTGCGCGGGCGACGTTGAGCGCGTCCGCCACATCCACAAGCGACTGACTTTCGCGCAAGTCGCCTGATCCACCCAGGGCGCGCAATGCGCCCTTTTCTATGGAGCAGACAATGAACCCACTCACCAGCCTGAGCCTGCCCGACGCCAGCGCAGAGCTTGCCGCGATGATGGCCGCCTTCGAGGCGCAGAACGGCGAAATCCAGACCGAGGCCATCCGCATCGGCGACCCGCGACCGCACACGTTCAGCATCAACGTACCGGGCAAGCCCAAGGCCAAGCCAAGCCGCACACTACGCCAGATGGACCACAAGCGCGCCGTGATGAACACAGTGAAGAAGACCAAGGCTGCCATACGCCTGGAAACGATCCGCGACATGGCCAGCAAGGGCGCCACCGTCGACGCAATGGCGACGGCAACGAACATATCGCCCACCTCAGTCATGCGCCTGCTGCGGGAGAAGAACATACCGCGCGGGC
>JBFKAF010000001.1:0-105601 GCA_041621735.1 Pseudomonas sp. | reverse complement strand
TGTCGCTCCTGAGTTGTACATCGCCGTCGGTATCTCCGGCGCGATTCAGCACCTGGCGGGCATGAAAGACTCCAAGGTGATCGTTGCGATCAACAAGGATGAGGATGCGCCAATCTTCCAGGTGGCCGACTACGGCCTGGTGGGCGACCTGTTCGATGTAGTACCGGAGCTGAGCAGCGTGTTGTAAGGCCATCAAGGCAGCTGCGGCAACTCATGATACGGGGTCGAATCTTTGACGATTCGACCCCGTATTTCATTCAAGGTTGGCAGTTTTTACGGGCCGATGAGGAGGCAAGAATGCGCTACAGACTGTTGGGCAAGTCCGGATTGCGGGTATCCGAGTTGTGCCTGGGAGCCATGACCTTCGGCAATGCCGGCTGGGGTAGTGACGAGAGTGAGGCGCGCTCGATCTATACGGCATACCGCGATGCTGGCGGTAACTTCCTCGATACCGCCAATGAAATCTACGCCCACGGGCGCTCCGAGGAAGTGTTGGGGCGACTGATAGCCGGGCACCGCGATGAGCTGGTGGTCGCTAGCAAATACTCCTTAGCCTTGCCGGGCACGCGCGATCCGAACCAGGCTGGAAACCACCGCAAGAGCCTACGCCGGTCGGTTGAGGCAAGCTTGCGTCGTTTGGATACAGACTATCTGGATGTGCTCTGGGTGCATGCTTGGGATACTGTCACCCCTGTCGAGGAAACTATGCGTGCGCTGGATGACTTGGTGCGCCAGGGCAAGGTGCTCTATTTGGGGATATCCAATGCCCCGGCCTGGGTCATAGCGAAGTGCAACATGCTGGTACAAGCCATGGGGCAGACTGCGTTCATCGCCTTGCAGGCCGAATACAACCTGGTCGAACGATCCGTCGAGCAGGAGTTGCTGCCGATGGCCCGTGACTTCGGTTTGAGCATCGCGGCCTGGTCGCCGCTTGCAGGTGGTTTATTGAGCGGCAAGTATGGGGACCCACAGCTCCAAGCCGGCGGTCAGCGTCTGAATCTTGCCGGGTTGGGTAAGGTGGACGAATACGGCTTGAAGGTTGCTCGGGTCGTGGCTGATGTAGCCGACCGCCTTGGTCATAGCCCATCGCAGGTAGCGATTAATTGGCTACGAGCTTGCCCTGGTGTGATTCCCTTGATTGGTGCCCGCACCCGTGCGCAGCTGGATGACAATCTAGGTTGTCTGGCGTTCGAACTGGATAAGGCATCCCTGGCGGAGCTGGCGCGAGTGAGTGAGCCGGAGCTGCGTTACCCGCAGTCGTACATGCAGAAATACCGAGAGCTGCTGTTCGCCGGTTTCGCGCGAGAGATCGATAGCCGCGGGTGAAAGCAAGCGACCGCCACGGAGGGCGGTCGCTGGATGTTGCCAGGAGGGCCAGCCAGCAGCCAATCAGGCTTATTCAGCTATGATCTTGCCGTCTTCCTTGCCCACGGCGGTGAACATCTTGATGATGTCGCCGGAGGTCACGCGGCGGTGCACTTCGCCTTCCGCCAGCGGCGCCGGGCCGCCGTAGGACTTGGGCGCTGTGTCCACATCCACAGCCAGCGCGCGCAGAGCGTTCACGGTGCACTTGTCGCGGCCGCCCATCTTGGCGAAGGCGTCGAAGTTGTAGAGGCGCAGGGCGTTGCCGTGGGTGATCTTGTCGATGGTGATGTCTGGCAGGTGCTGGAGCGAGTCGAATAGCAGGTCGGCTGATTCCGGCCAGATGGTGTCGGAATGCGGGTAGTCGCATTCGTAGGACACGTTATCTTCGCCGATCTCGTCGAGATTCTTCAGGCCGAAACGGTCGTCGATGAAGCAGGTCTGGAAGTGCTCGCGGAAAACGTCGCTAGGCTTCTTGCCACCGAAGTCGGCGTAGGTCCAGGCGTTGTGGTGCTCGTGAACGAAGTCAGCGCGCTCCAGGAAGTAGGGAATCCAACCGATGCCGCCTTCGGACAGGGAGATCTTTAGATCCGGGTAGCGCTGCAGTGCCTTGAGGTGCAACCAGTCGGCCGCCGAATTCACGATGGAGATCGGCATGGTGATGATCCAGGAGTCGATCGGCGAGTTCATCGAGGCATGGGGAGCTTGGGCGCCGGAGCCGATGTGGATGTTGATCACCACCTTGTTCTCGGCGCACACCTTCCACAGCGGCTCCCAATGGGCATCGTGGATGCTTGGCTGGCCCTTGAGTGAGGGGTTGTCGGAGAAGGAAATAGCGTGGCAGCCCTTGGCCACGACGCGTTTGATTTCGGCGACCGAGGCGTTGATATCCCAGTAGGGGATGATCGCATTGGGGATATTACGGCCCGGGTAACTGCCGCACCATTCGTCGATGTGCCAGTCGTTATACGCCTGCAGCAGAGTCAGGGCGTTATTCCTGTTATCGAACTGATGGAACAGGCTGCCGTCGAAGGTCACCACGCTGGGGAAGTTCAATGAGGCCAGCAGCCCGTTGGCATTCATGTCATCGATGCGCGCATGGATGTCCCAGGCGCCCTTGCGCATTTGCTCGAAGGAAATCGGCTCGCAGCCATATTCTTCACGCAGCCGGCCGACTACGGCGTTCAGGCCGATGTTGCCAGCGCGGCGGCCTTCGAATAGCCAGTAGTCGGCGCCGTTCTTGTCTTTCAGCACCTTTGGGGCGAAGGCTTTCTGGGTCGCGGTGAGGTGCTGTTCGAACATGGTAGGCGGCTCGACGATATGGTCGTCGACGCTGACAAGAATGAGGTCATCGAGTTTCATGCATTATCTCCTTCGCTCAAGCGACCCCTCGACTCGCGAGCACGGGCTGCTTCAGATTGTTGTTGTATTCGACATGGAACGTTACCCCTAGTTGATGCGTTCGGCAATACAAAACAGACTAGTAGTCAGTTATTGTCGTGTGCTGACTGTACCTGTTGTGTGGCGTACTTCACCTATGAGGCAGTGCCGACTAGCTACTTTATTAGCGCCAGCCAGTAAGCAAGCCGTTCGTGTCCAGGGACTGGAGATGCGTCTAATAAAATTATATAATGTTATTTTTTTGCATTTGGCTCCAGTCCGCTGGGCAAGGTTTGATAAGCATGAAGTACGGTAGGGTATTGGTTTTATTAGGCATGATTTTCGGAGTTTGCTTTGCTCAGGGGAGCCTCGCGGCTTTGAGTGACTCCGTGGAAGAGGAGATGCAGGCGCGTGAACTGCTGGCGCGCGCAGTGGAGTATTACCAGGAGCACAGGGCTCAGGCCCTGCCAGTGTTCAGTCGACAAGGTCCGTTCGTGCGGGGTAACCATTATGTCTTCGTGATAGACGCGCAGGGCGTCATGCTGGCCAGCGGTGGGGCATCCGCCGGACTGATCGGCAAAAATGTGATGGGCTACTTGCCCGACGACTTGAAAGTCTTCAGCGACGTACTGCACGTCAGCGAAGGCCAGGGTGTTCAGCAGGCAGAGTATCGCTGGATGAACTGGGTGATTGGGCGTGAAGAGCGTAAGAAAGTGTTCTTTCAGCGGGTCGGTGGCGTATTGCTGGCTACCGGGTACTTAATTACCAAGGCGACACCGGCCCATGCGCGAGAAATGCTTGAGCGGGCGGCCGATGCTGTCGAGACTGTGCCGGAGCAGACCTTTGCCGCAATCAACAGCGAAAGCCTGATATTCCTGCAAGATGACCTGTACGTTTTTGTGGTCGATCTGCGGTCCTACCGCTATGTCGCTCACGGTTATAATCAACGTCTGGTGGGCACGGATTTCCGGCGTGTGAATGATCCTCAGGGCAAGCCGGTCGGTATGCCGATGCTCAAAGCCGCAGAAAAAAGCAGTCAGGGCGAGTACGACTACCTGTGGGAGAACCCGCTGAGCAGGCGGGTGGAGCCCAAACACACCTACTTCCGACGAGTCGGGGACTATCTTGTTTCGGTCGGGTATTACGGGAACAGCACTGACTGAAATTCTCGTATGCTTATTCACCGGACCAACCCTGTTGGGGGCGTTTGGCAGGCGGGTGACGAGGTGTCGGTAAGTGTCCGGCGCCGGCAATCTGTAGCGCGATCTTCTGGCACGGTTGAATGAACTGTTGCATATGGTCTTCAGGGCCACTCTCCCGCATACCCAGGCCAGTTAACATGGACAAAATGACCGTACTAGTCGCGTCATCCAGGTTGAACAATCCCTGACGTCTGCCCTGCTCAAGGATGTCCTGTAGCTCTTGTTCGTAATGCGTCTTCATGTCGACGATTTGCTGCCGGCTATCATCTGGCAGGCTGCGCAAGTCCAGGCTGACGATCAGGCTCTCAGCCTTGCGCGCGCTCTGGAACAGTAGGTGGTGGGCAATAAACGCTTCAAGGCGGTGAACGGAGTCGCTGGCCGGATCTTCTTTCTGCCAGGACTCCTGCAAGTCCTCTAGGTAGTTGACGATCAGATCGAGCAGGAGATCGTCCTTGCTCTGATAGTAGGCGTACAGCGATCCAGCTTGGAGGCCGCAGCTCTTCGCCAGCTGACGCAGGGACATGGTGCCGAAACCATGCTGGGCGATCAGGCGGATCGCATTGTCTCTGATTTGTTCGATCCTGGACATGTGCTTCCTGTCCGGAGCAAACCGGCTGCTTTCGAGTGGACCCTACGCGGGCAGAGCTGTCTATTGTATTAGGTGGCTGGACGCCAGGAGCTAAGCGATAAGGCGAGCAGCGAGATCCTTGAGGCTGATCGACTCGTCGGCCAGCAGTTCGCTGTCTGCGGCCACTCCGGCATGAATCAGCTTTTTGATGGCTATGAACTCCTGCTGACGGTTGACGCAGTCGGCGGCAATCAGGCAGCCGTCTTGAAGGTAGAACACGACAAATGAGCCAAGGGCTTTGGAACCGCGCTGGACGATTTGGTCGTAGCCCTGGTTGATGCCGGCGATCTGCAGCTTAATGTCGTACTGATCCGACCAGAACCAAGGCAGGGGCTGGTTGGTGGCGGGCTTGCCGGTGATGGCCGAGGCGGCCGTCCGTGCTTGTTCAATGGCGTTGGGGATTGACTCCAGTCGCATTCGCCGGCCATAGCGCACACTGAAATGATTGCTGCAATCGCCGACGGCGTACACATCGGCGGCCGAGGTGCGCACGTGCTCGTCGATGAGTATCCCGTTGTCGGTGGCGATGCCCGCCTGTTCGGCCAGTTCGGTGTTGGCGACAGCGCCAATGCCGACCAGCAGCAGATCCAGCGGGATGCTGCTGCCATCGGTGGTCGTCACGGTTTCAACCAGGCTGGACGAGGCATCTAGGATGAGCTGCTCGAGCTGACTATTCAGGCGCAACTCGATACCGGCCGCACGGTGGGCCTGTTCGTAGAAAACGGAAATTTCGGGCGCGGAGACGCGCGCCAGGACCCGAGGCAAGCCTTCGAGTACGGTGACCTGCAGGCCGGCTTTTTGCGCCGCCGCTGCGACCTCGAGGCCAATGTAGCCACCACCGACTATCACCAGACGCCTGCCAGCGACCAGCTGGGCGCGCATGCGCTCGGCGTCGGCCCGGCTGCGCAGATAGTGCAGGTTGTCAGGCTGGCGCTCGTTCAGGCCTGCGACGTGCAAGCGCCGCGCGCGGCTGCCGGTGGCCAGGATCAGGTGCGAATAACTGAGGCTGCGGCCATCTTGCAGCTGCACTACACGCGCGTCGATGTCCAAGCTGCCCACCCGGACGTCGTTGAGTATTTCGACGCCGGCTTTCTCGTACGTGGCGGCCGGGCGAATTGGCAAGGCATCTACATTGACGACGCCGGCGAGGAACCCTTTTGACAGCGGCGGGCGCTGGTAAGGTAGGCCAGGCTCATCGCTAATGATCAGAATGCGCCCTTCAAAGCCGTTCTGCCGCAGCGAAATGGCGGCCTCGCTGCCGGCATGACCGCCGCCGACTATCACGGCGCATGCTTGAGTTGGGGCTGTCATGGCGTCTCTCCGGAGTGGGTGCGAATCAGGCGATCTCGAGCATGGCGAAGTCTTCTTTGGAGGCCCCGCACTCGGGACAGATCCAGTCATCTGGTACATCTTCCCAGCGGGTGCCGGGGGCTATGCCCTCTGCGGGCAGGCCAAGGGCCTCGTCATAGATGAAACTGCAAAAAAAGCACTGCCACTTCTTCATATCCGCTCCGGAGTCGGGCTTGTTCGGCCAATCAATTGATATAGGATGCATTTATAAATGACGCATTGTTAGTTTATTGTCTGTGGCCGCGCCAAGCAAGCTACAGTCGTGCTCCCGGTTTCGCGGCGGGGCTGGTTGGGTCAGCCCACGCGAACCAGCACCTTCGCCGATTGACGGGCGTCTTGCGCCATTGCGAAAGCCTCGGCGAAGCGGTCGAAGCCGAAGGTATGGCTGAGCATCGGATCAAGCCGCAGCTTCTTGTCGCCAAGCATCTGCAGAACTTCCGGAAACTCGCTGGGGTAGGACAGTGAGCCTTGCACAGCCAGCTCCTTGACCATCAGTTGCGCCATGTCCAGTTCCACTGGCTGCTTGTGGGTGGCCAGGATAAGAATTCGAGCCTTGTCCTTGGCCAGGGTCACCGCTTGTTGCAGCAGGCTAGACTGGCCGGCGCAATCGATGTACAGCGAACAGTCCAGCACGGGTTGGCCGGAGACCTTCGCCGGCAGGCTGTCGAACGTGTCTCGCAGGGCTGTTTCCAAGTCTTCCCGCGCCGGATTGATCACTCGACAGGCGCCCAGTTGACGGGCGCGCTCCAGGCGTTCGTCGATGATGTCGACGACGGCAATCCGCTCGATGCCACGATACTTCAGGGCTGCGATCACACCCAGCCCGATAGGGCCGGCACCAAACAGGGTCACCTGGTCGCCCGGCCTGGCTTGGCAGAGGTTCAGCCCATGCACGCCGACCGCGACGGGTTCGGTTAATACGGCATGCTGGAAGTCCAGTGCGTCCGGAACCAAGAATATTGATTCGTTCAGCACGGCATCGCGTACCAGCAGGTACTCGGCAAAACCGCCGTGCTCGGGGTCGCCGGTGCCGATGCGGTTTTTGCCCTTCATCGGGTGGACGACCACGCGCTGACCGGCCTGGATGCCTTGCACTGCACTGCCGGCCTGGTGAACGGTGCCCACCAGTTCGTGACCCAAGGGCATCGGCTGTGGCGTCTGGTGGCCGATATATCCGCTTCTGGCAAAGCCCAAATCGCTGCCACAGATACCAAACATCGCAACCTTTACCACCAGGTCACTTGGGCCGGCAATCGGCATAGGGACTTCGTCGATGCGCAGGTCTTGTGGACCATGCAGTCGTACTTGTTTCATGGGTTTCTCCGATTGGCGGTGCGAGGTTGTCAGGGGTTAAGGTTGGCGCGACCTTTGACGAGCCGCAGCGGGGTATAGACCATAACCACGCTGCCATCCTGTTTCACTACCCGGTTGCGGGTGCGCACCAATCCCATACCGGGCTTGCCCTTGCTCGGGCGGGATTCGATCACCTCCACTTCGACATGCAGGGTATCGTCGGCAAAGGTCGGGCCCTTGATGTCCAGTTCCATATTCAGGAAGGCCACACCCACGCCTTGTAGCGCAGTCTGGAACAGCAACCCCTCGGCGAAGCAGAACACCTGGCCACCAGGCACCAGGCGGCCTTTGAATCCGGCCTCCTTGAGGAACTCGGTATTGGTGAAGAGCACTTCTAACATCCCGGTACT
The DNA here is from genome assembly GCA_041621735.1 of Pseudomonas sp. GTDB lineage: Bacteria > Pseudomonadota > Gammaproteobacteria > Pseudomonadales > Pseudomonadaceae > Aquipseudomonas. The sequence continues at coordinate 97,976 of JBFKAF010000001.1, read as the reverse complement.
GGAGATGAAGTTAACGATGTCCGCTTCGGTAATGGTGCGGCCATAGGTCTTGAACGTACGTCCGACCGGCAGTTCTTCCCAGGTAAAGCCGGTGCCGATGGTTTCGATCTCGTTCATGTTCTATTCCTTGTTAGCTGATGTGTGCCTTGGCATCTATATTCAGATGGGATCCCATGTCGTGAGTTGGGGCGAGGGCACGTTGGCATAGAAGGAATTCTGCATCGCCGGGATTGCATGGTCGGCGATGGTCTCCGGAGTCCAGCCCTCGCTGCGGTGTACCGAACGGATCACCCTGGACTGGGAGTAGAGATAGATCTCGTTGGCGCGCACGCCGAAGATCTGTCCGGACACTCCGGCACCGGCATCGCTGGCCAAATACACGGCCAGAGGCGTGATCTTGCGCGGTTCCATGGTCTTGAGCTTTTCCATTCGTGCAGCGGCTTCCGGGGTGTCGGTGGGAACCGAGGCCGTCATGGCCGTCCAGGCAAAGGGTGCAATGCAGTTGGAGCGCACGTTGTAGCGCGCCATATCGAGAGCGATGCTCTTCGACAGACCAACCATGGCCAGCTTGGCCGCCGAGTAGTTTGCCTGGCCCGGGTTGCCGATCAGGCCGCTGGTGGAGGTCATGTGGATATAGGCGCCGCCGGCCTGAGCCTTGAAATGCGGAGCTGCCGCACGCGCGACATAGAAGGAGCCGTTGAGGTGGACGTTGATCACCGTCTGCCATTCTTCAATGCTCATGTTGAAGAAGAAGCGATCACGCACGATACCGGCATTGTTGATCACGCAGTCGACTCGGCCGAAAGTGTCCAGTGCGGCTTCGACGATGCGTTGAGCCGAATCCCATTCGGCGACGCTATCCGTGCTGGCCACCGCTTCGCCGCCGTCTGCGCGAATCTCCGCGACTACGGCTTCTGCTGCGCTACCGCCGGCTTCCGTGCGGCCCAGGTCGTTGACCACGACGCGCGCGCCTTGCGCGGCGAATGCCAGCGCGAATTCCCGGCCAATTCCGCTACCTGCCCCGGTGATGACTACGGTTTTGTCTACAACCATATTCGGCATGTTGCCTCCTGAGTTCGGGTATTTAGATCCAGGCGCTGGCCATGCCCAACGCGTTGCTGAAATACTATCACTAAAGCTGTAATAGTGTCAGTTATAGGAGGATTGTTTGATTGAATATCGATACTAAGCGTTGACGTATAGGTTCTAAATTGTTGCTCTATAGGCTTTTTTCTGGCGGGCATTCGTCCAGTTTGTTCGACTGGAAGCTGTCGTTCTGTTTATTATTGGAACCAAAGCATACTGTGGGTGTTTATCCCTGACTGTCGACCTCGAGATAGGCTTCGGCCGAGCGGGGAGAGGTAGGTGTCCGATCATCGAGTTGAAGGGGAAATGCAATGGCATATGACGTCAGCATGAACAAGCAAGGGCAGGTATTGGGGCGCAAGGGACAGGAAACTCGCCAGCGGCTGATGACGGCCACCCGACACTTGCTGTTCACCCATGCTCTGGTGGATATCACCGCAGTGGCCATCGCCAAGGCGGCAGGCACCTCCTCAGCCAGCTTTTATATGTATTTCGACGGCGTGCAAGATGTGCTGTATGCCCTTGCCCTCGCAGCCAGCGAGGAAATGTCGGAAGTCGCACAGCTGCTCGACTCGCCCTGGGATTCGGAACGTTTCGAGGAAGAGTCGTTGAGGCTCATTGAAGCACTGAACGGTGTCTGGAGCCGTCACCGCGAAGTGTTGCGTTACCGGAACCTGGAAGCCGATCGGGGAGATCCACGTTTCGAGGAATTGCGAATGAATACCTATATTCCGTTCATCGAGCGTTTCGCAAAGCTGATCCTGGCGGTCAACCCGGCCACGGGGGGCCGTAAGAAGAGTGATGCCTATGCGGAGGCGACCGTATTGCACGCCTCCATGGAGCGCTTGGCCGGAGTTGATCCGGTCGTCATGGAGCGCGGGCTGGGCGCCAAGCGGGTAAATGCTGCTCTCGCCCGGATCATCGTGCAGACCTTGCGTGGCGCTGCCGTTGAAGAAGTGGCGCCGCCCAAGGCTCGCAAGCCGCGCGCACTCAAGGTGAAATAAGTCATCGCGGCGCCGGTAGAGTCCGTGGAGGGTTAAGGCTCAAACTCCAAGGCAGCGTAGCTGAGCACTGGTGTGTCCCGCTCGACCGCATGCATACGAAATACCGAGTGCCCCGGTGCTAGGTGCCATAGTTCGATGCGCATGGTTTCGCCGGTAAACATCGGACCGGCATAGCGCACGGTCAGTGCTCTTAGGCGAGCTGGCTGGTTGTCGCAGGCCATCAGCAGTGCGGCGCGTCCGGCCAGGCCGAAGCAGCCAAGGCCGCGGATCATCGCTTGTGTTTTGGCGTTAGAGTTACTCTGCGCGGCAATAGCAATTTCGCTGGATAGCCGAAAGAGTGTATCCAGCTCGGCCGGGGTTGGGAGTTCCAGCACGGCGTCAGCGGGTTTGTCGGGAAGGGGGGCGGGGCGAGGGGTATTCTGAGCCTTGCCACCGAATCCGCCATTGTCGCGCAACAAGGTGGTGACTTCGATACTGGCCAGGGTGTCGCCCTTCAGATCGTGGAGCTGCAGTTCCTGGAGCATTACTGCACCCTTGTCCGCGCCACGATCGAAGATATCGGTCACTTTCTGTGTCACCACCACGGTACCTTGGGGCTCTAGGGGGCGATGGATACGCAGGCTTTCCTGGACATGGACTATCTGCTGCCAGGCAATGCCTGTCAGCGGATCCTGCTGCCAGAACGGCCCATCTGCGAGCGCCACGGCCATCATCGGCAGTGCGGCGAGACCGGTGCCTTCAGTCAGGTATGGCTGATCGGCCTCGGCGCAGTTGGCCGAAGTACCGGCGCTAAAACCACGCGCAATTTGGATGCAGTCCTCTGGTCCATATTCCCGGACCATTGCCGGGAAGGGCCAGTCGAGCAGTTTCTGGTAATCAAGGGTCACTGTAAATTCTCCATAGAAAGCGCTGGCCGGGTGGCCAGCGCGATCGGCTGTGCTGGCGTTGGACCTTCAGGACTGGGCTTTCTTCGCCGCTTCCATGGAGGCTCGCATGCCTGCGGCAGCGACTTCGAAGTGTTCCTTGGTCGAGGTGCTGAGGATGTGGGTGTCGAAGTGGGCCATCAGGGAGTTACGGAAACCCATGATATCGGCCGAGCGATTGATGGAGCGCTTGAGCATGCGGATACCTATTGGGGGCGCCAAGGCGATGCGATTGGCCAGTTCGAGGGTGAATTTTTCCAGCTCGCCCCGCGCCACCACATGATTGACCATGCCCCATTCCTTGGCTTCTGCGGCGCCCAGCTTCTGCCCGGTAAAGAGGAATTCCTTGGCTTTGCGGGTGCCCATCACCCAGGGGTGGACTAGCGCTTCGACCGAGGCCGCCGCCAGGCTGTGGCACACAGGGTCGCTGAAGAAGGCATCATCGGCGGCAACCAACATGTCGCACATGTTGGCGACCATGAAGCCGCCGGCGATGCAGGCACCCTGAACCTGGGCGATGGTCGGCTTGGGGAAGTCCCAGATGCGCAGGGCATTGCCTAGGTAGTGCTCGCTTTCCCATAGCCAATGCTGCTCGGGGGAGTAGTCGCCGCGCTTCTCCATGCCGTCCATCAGGTCGTGGCCGGCGGAGAAGTGTTTGCCGTTGGCGCCGATGATGACCACGCGGATGGCGTCGTCGTGCTTGGCACAGTCCAGGGCGTGATCCAATTCAGCCAGCAGGTTCTCCGATTCGGCGTTGGCCTGGCCTGGCCGATTGTGGCAGATGCGCGCAACGGCACCGATCACTTCGTAGCTGATATCCGAGTATTCCATCTTGTTATTCCTCGTGGCGGCTAAGCAGCGAATTCCGCATAGCCATTGTTGAGAATGACCAGGTCGCGCTCCACTGCCCGTGCCCGGAAGCTGGCCTTGCCAGGGCCTTCCAGCCAGACCTCGACCCGCAGGGTTTCTCCGGGATACATGGGGGCGGCGAAGCGCAGATTGAGTGCGCGCAGGCGCGCAGGCTCGTCATCGCAGAGCAGTTTGATGATCGCGCGACCGGCCATGCCGTAGCTGCTCATGCCATGCAGGATCGGTTTGTCGAAACCTGCCCTTGTGGCGAAGGACGGGTCGATATGCAGGGGATTGAGGTCGCCGGACAGGCGATAAATGGTGGCCTGTTCGGGGCGGCTGGTCAGGTCGATGCTGTGGTCGAAAGGGCGATCCTCCGGCAGCGGGTGAGGTTTTGGCTGACCCTCGGCAGAGCCGCCGAAGCCGCCATTGGCGCGCATGAAAGTGGACCAGGTGGATGTGGCCAGCAATTCTTCCGTCTCGGCGTTGTAGATCTTGCGCGACATGTACATCACTGCGCCCTTGGCTACGCCCTTGTCGTAGATCTCGTCGATGCTGTCGCGGCCGATCAGGGTGCCCTCGGCCGGCAGCGGCTTGTGAATTCTGAGGAATTGTTCGCCGTGCAGGACTTTGCTCAGGTCGATGCCGGTTTGCGGGTTCGCCAGCCAAAACTCGCCGCTGGCCATGATGGTGGCCATTGTCGGTAAGGCCTTCAGGCCTTTCTCATAGACGAACTGTAGATCCTCGGCGGCTAGGGGGTTGCTAGTGGCAGCGCCTACGCCCAGGGCATAGAGGATGGTGTCGCGCTTGCTGTAGCTCTGTCGGCCTTCGCTGATCGGCCAATTCTTGATGCGCTGGTAGTCGAGTGGCACGTGGTGGTCCTCGCGGGGTGATTCGTGCTGATAGCATTGCGCGTTGCTTGAAAACTGTCAAACAGTCAGTTACATAATGTACTATGCCAGTGCGAGGCATGTTAATCATGCAGTTGTTCTGAATTTGCTGACAGCATTTCAGTTGCATTTTGCTAAGTGCGCCTGCGCCGACGTGTGCAGGAGGCGAGCGGGCAGGGCGTCAGCACCACCCAAGACAAGTACATATTCGGAGACAGACAATGGCTCTACTGGAAGGAAAGGTCGCGATCATCACTGGTGCCGGACGTGGTCTGGGCGCCGCCTACGCGCAGCTTCTAGCCGCCGAAGGCGCGGCAGTTGTGGTCAATGACCTGGGGCGTGACGAGAACGGCAGCTTCACTGCCGAGGCAGTGGTGGCCGCCGTGCGCGAAGCCGGTGGTCGCGCGGTCGCGCATACCCAGGACATCTCGACGGTGGAAGGCGGTCAGTCGTTGCTGGCCACAGCCCTCAGCGAGTTTGGTCGGGCGGATATTCTGCTCAACAACGCCGGCATCCTGCGCGACAAGTCCTTCGCCAAGCTGGAGGAAGGCGACTGGGATGCGGTGATCAAGGTAAACCTGAAGAGCATGTATGCCGTCACCCAGCCGGTCTTCGCCTGGATGAAGGAGAACGGTGGTGGTGTGATCGTCAACACCGCGTCCACCTCCGGCCTGGTGGGTAACTTCGGGCAGAGCAACTACGCCGCTTCCAAATGTGGCGCCTGGGGTTTCTCCAACGTGCTGGCCATCGAAGGCGCCAAGTTCGGCATCCGCGTCTGGACCTTGGCCCCGGCCGCGATCTCCGCGCTGACCGCGCCGCTGATGGATGAGGAAACCAAGAAGCAGATGGCCCCCGAGCACGTCGCTCAGGTGGTGCTGTATATGGTCAGTTCGCTGTCCGGCCAGCGTACTGGTCACTGCTTGTTCGCCTCTGGACAGAGCGTTCGCGAGCTGAAGCTGGTGTCCGCCGAAGGCGTGCTGGGCGGCGGCAAGGACGCCACCTTCAGCGCCCAGAGCTTGGCGGCGGCCGAGGACAAGGTTTTTCGTACCGAGGCGGCGCTGACCATCATGGACTTCGCCAAGTAACAACCGACACAGCGAGCGGGGCGCCTGGCGCCCCTGGAGTAATCCTATGAGCAACAAGGTTCTGGTCGCCGGCGTCGGCATGGTCAAGTTCACCAAACCGGGCAAGAGCGAGATGTACGATGTCATGGGCGGCGACGCTGCGGCCATGGCGCTGAAGGATGCTGGCATCGCCTATTCCGAGGTGCAGCAGGCCTTCGCCGGTTTCGTCGCCGGTGACACCTGTTCCGGGCAGACGGCGCTGTACCGTGTGGGCCTCACCGGCATTCCGGTGATCAACGTCAACAACGCCTGCGCCAGCGGTTCCTCGGCGTTGTTCCTGGCGCGCCAGGCGGTAGCCAGCGGTGTGGTCGACGTGGCCCTGGCGATTGGCTTCGAGCAGATGAATCCGGGCGCCATGTCCACGGGGGACGCGGCGCTGCGTACACCGATCACAGTGAAGATCGACGAAGCCGTGCGCAAGATCCGCGGTTGGGACGATAGCGCTCCCAGCGGTCCGCAGTATTTCGGCGGCGCCGGCTCAGAGTACCTGGAGAAGTACAACGTTTCTGCTGAGCTGTTTGGCCGTGTTTCGGTCAAAGCCCGCAGCCACGCCCTGCGCAATCCCTATGCGCCGTTCACCGAACCGCTGACTCTTGAGCAGGTGATGATTTCGCCGCAGATTTTCGGCCCGGTCACCCGCCTCATGTGTTGCCCGCCGACCTGCGGCGCCGCTGCTGTGTTGGTGGTTTCCGAGGCTTACGCGCGCAAGCACGATCTGGGCAATTGCGTGGAAATCGCCGGCATGGGCCTGACCACCGACACCAGCGACAGTTTCGAGTCCGGCAGCATGCTCGACGTAGTCGGCGCCGGTATGACCCGCCGCGCGGCAACTCAGGCCTACGAGCAGGCCGGCGTCGGTGCGCAGGACATCGACGTGGTCGAACTGCATGACTGCTTCTCGCCCAACGAGATCATCACCTACGAAGCACTCGGTCTGTGTGATGAGGGCGGCGCCGAGAAGTTCGTCCTCGATGGGCAGAACACCTACGGCGGTCGTGTGGTCACCAACCCCTCCGGCGGCCTGCTGTCCAAGGGCCATCCGCTGGGCGCCACCGGCTTGGCGCAGATCACCGAGCTGACCTGGCACTTGCGCAGTCAGGCTGGCGACCGTCAGGTGGAAAACGCCCGCATCGGCCTGCAACACAATATTGGCCTGGGGGGCGCCGGGGTGGTGACCATCCTCAAGCGCATCTGAGTCCAGGGCGCCCGGCGCAGGCTGGGCGCATGTTCAATGAGATCAATGGGAGAGGTGCCTGTGAGTGAACCCATGTCCCAGCAGTACCGGGATATTCTTCTCGGCCTAGGTGAAAATCCCAAGCGTGAAGGTCTGCAGGACACGCCCAAACGTGCGGCCAAGGCCATGCAGTTCCTCTGCAACGGCTACCAGAAGACCCTCGAAGAAGTGGTCAACGGCGCGTTGTTCGAGTCGGACAACGACGAGATGGTCATCGTCAAGGACATCGAACTGTACTCGCTGTGCGAGCACCACCTGCTGCCATTTATCGGTAAGGCTCATGTGGCCTATATTCCCACCGGCAGGGTGCTGGGCTTATCCAAGGTGGCGCGCATTGTTGACATGTTTGCCCGGCGTCTGCAGATTCAGGAAAACCTCACCAAGCAGGTCGCAGACGCCATTCAACGTGTCACCGGCGCAGCCGGCGTAGCAGTGGTGATAGAGGCCCAGCACATGTGCATGATGATGCGTGGGGTGGAGAAGCAGAACTCGGTGATGAGTACCTCGGTGATGCTTGGGGCATTCCGCGAGTCGCAGAATACCCGCTCCGAGTTTCTTCAGCTAATCGGACGGGGGCGTTAGGCATGGCACACCTGCAGCCTGGAATGGCGCGTATTCGGGTCAAGGATCTGCGTCTGCGTACCTACATAGGCATCAAGGAAGAGGAGATCAACAGCAAGCAGGACGTGCTGATCAACCTGACCATTCTCTATCCGGCCAGCGAAGCCGTGCAAGACAACGATATCGACCGCGCACTTAACTACCGCACTATCACCAAGGCTATCATCCGGCATGTCGAGCGTAATCGCTTCGCCCTGCTCGAGCGTCTGACCCAGGAAGTCCTCGACTTGGTGATGCAGAACCAAGCGGTACGCTATGCCGAAGTTGAAATCGATAAGCCGCATGCCCTGCGCTTTGCCGAGTCGGTTTCCATTACTATGGCCGGCGGGCGGGACTGAGTCGCCGCCGCGCTGTACTTGCTGGCGCGGCCTTAGCCAGCTGTGCCGGAACCCAGCGGAAATAGTGGGTGTCCTTTCTTGCAGCGGCAGGGCTGTTCTAGTTACCTATCTGGTGCCGGTGGGCAGGGAAACCGTGGACGATGCCGGGCCATAGATCGCTGCCCGTCCCTGCCAGTACTTGGCGGCCAATGCGTTCGGACCACCAGTGTTCGCTACCGGCTTCGGCGCGCCATTGCCAGAGCCGCCGGGTGTAATAGTGCAGGCTGTGCTCATCGGTGACGCCGATGGCGCCGAACACCTGATGGGCGATGGCCGCCGCGCGGGTGGCGGAGCGACCAACCAGGCTCTTGGCCACGGCGGCGCCATAGGCGGCGTTACCGGCATCCACCTGGCGCGCGGCATAGAGCCCGGCGACTTCGGCGGCGGCGGCCTGGGCGGCGAGTTCGGCAATCATCTGCTGGATCGCCTGAAACTTGCCGATGGGCTTGCCGAACTGCACCCGGGTGTTGGCGTACTCCACGCACAGCTCGAGTATCTGGGCCAGGGCGCCGGCGATTTGCATGCTGCGCAACGTGGCCAGGTGGGGACGCAGGCCCAGTTCGTCGAGGAAGGGTGCCTCGGCAATCTGCAAAGCGGTGGCGTTGTCGAGGCTGAAGCTAGCGCAGGGCAAGCGGTCAAGGGTATCGGCCGCTATCTGCTGGTCGGCGTCAGGCTTGACCAGGCAAAGATAGGTCTTACCATCGCGGCGGGCACTCAATACCACATGGTTGGCCACGGGTAGCCAGCTGAGCAAGGGGTCATGGCCCTGCAACCGGTCCTGTGCATCCAACTGGAAGATTTCGGCGGAAACCGCCCGCACGCCTTCGGGTACCTCCAGTCCTGCAAGGGACAAGGCCCAGGCGGCCACCGTGGTTTCACCGACGGGTACCGGGGCGGCATGGGCGCCGCACAGGCGCAGCACCGCTTCGCTCTCCGCCCAGCTGAGGCCAGCGCCGCCAGTCTCTTCGCTGCAGAGGGCGAGAGTGATGCCCATGGCCTCGATATCCTGCCAGAGGCGCTCGTCGAGTTGGCCGTCCTCGGCACGTACCCAGGCGTCGCGGGCGATGCGGTCGGTGAAAAGGCGCTGGACCTGCTCGGCGAGCATTTCGCTGATGTTCATTTCGCTGCTACTCATTTCAGTCCAAGCCCTTTGGCAATAATGCCGCGCAGGATTTCGCGGGTGCCGCCACGCATGGAGAAGGTCGGTGCGGTCTGCACCAGGAAGGCTTGCAATTCGCTCAGCTGGTCGCCAGCAGTGATGCTTGGCGGGCAGTCGAGCAATTCGCGGACCAGATCCGGGATGCGTTGCTCATGCGTGTTGCCGATGTCCTTGACCAGGGCCGCTTCCCTGGCGGGAGAGTGGCCGTCTTGGAGCTGGCCGAGGATCGACAGAGACATTTCCCGCAACACCGCAATCTCCGCAACGGCTTCGCCCAAGCGCCGTGCGACGAGGCGGTCGTCCGTGGAGGCGTCGCGCAGGGCGTCGATGGTCAGTGGCAGCAGCGGAAAACTACTCATGTAGCGATCCGGCTGGCTACGCTCGAAGGCCAGTTCGGCGCTGGCCTGAGCCCAGCCGTCACCTTCCTTGCCTACGATCATGTCGTCGGGTACGAAGACATTGTCGAAGGTCACTTCGTTGAAGTGGGCCTCACCGGTCAGGTCGTGAATGGGCCGTACCTCGATTCCCGAGGTGCGCATGTCGATGAGGAACTGCGACAGCCCCTTGTGCTTCTCGGTATCGGCATGGTCGCCGGTGCGGAACAACCCGATCATGAAGTCGCAGAGATGGGCGTTGGTGGTCCAGACCTTGCGACCATTGAGGCGCCAGCCGCCTTCGGCGCGGGTCGCGCGCGAGCGTAGGGACGCCAGGTCGGAACCCGAGTCCGGTTCGCTCAGGCCGATGCAGAACGAGGCCTCGCCACGGGTGATCAGCGGGAGGAAACGCTGGCGCTGCTGCTCGGTGCCCAGGCGCAGCAGCAGTGGGCCGCTCTGCCGGTCACCGAACCAGTGGGCGCCCAGGGGCGCGCCGACGGCGAGCATTTCTTCGACCACCACGTAGCGTTCCAGGCCGGAGCGCTCGTGGCCGCCGTAGGTCTTCGGCCACGTCATGCCGATCCAGCCGCGCTTGCCGACCTCGCGGCTGAAGTCTGCATCGAAACCGGTCCAGGAGTGGCCGACTTTCCAGCCGGACCAGTCACGCGAGGCTTCGGCGAGGAAGGCCCGCGCCTCGCGGCGCAGGGGCTTGAGTTCGTCGGGGAGTTGCAGAGGCTTGAAGCTGAACGCTGATGTCACGGCAGGGCCCTCAGATGACGTTGCGCTGGCGCAGTTCGGCGATGCGCTCGGCCGAGAGGCCCAGCCATTCGCCCAGGACTGCGTCGGTGTGTTCGCCAATTGCCGGAGGCGCAAGCTTGTAGCGCACAGGGGTCGCCGAGAAGCGCATCGGGCTGGCGGCTGAGCGTACTGTGCCGTTCTGTGGGTGCTCCTGGGCGACGATCATTTTCCGCTCGACTACGTGCGGGTCCTGTTCAAGGTCTTGCATGTCGTTGATCGGGCCGCAAGACACGGTGTTGGCGTTCAGGTGCTCGATCCACTGCGCCTTGGTGCGACCGCGTAGGGCCTCGGTGAGCTGCTGCGAGAGTTCCTGGCGGTTGGCCACGCGCGCCCCATTCTTGGCAAAGCGCGGGTCCTCGATCCAGTCCGCGCGGCCCACGGCCTTGGCCAGGCGGATGAATTCACGGTCATTGAAGGTGGCGATTAGGATGAACCCGTCATCCACTGCGTAGACGCCATAGGGCGAAGCGCTGGGATGGTCGTTGCCGGTGCGCCCGAGCTCCTTGCCGCCGTTGAACCAAGCGGAGAAGGTGTTGAGTAGGGTGGCGACCTGCGCATCGAACAGCGATACGTCGATGTGCTGACCTTCGCCACTCTGGTGGCGGTAATTGAGGGCGCCGAGCACACCGATGGCGGCATACAGGCCAGCACAGATGTCGGCTACCGGAATGCCAACGCGCATCGGGCCTTCTCCGGGCTCATTTGCGCGATGGCCGGTGACCGACATTACCCCGGCCATGGCCTGGATCAAGTAGTCGTAGCCAGAACGGTTGGCATAGGGGCCGGTTTGGCCGAAACCGGTAATCGAGCAGTAGACCAGCCGCGGATTGATCTGACGCAGTTCTTCGTAGCCCAGGCCGTACTTGGCCAGGGTCCCGGTACGATAGTTTTCCAGTATTACGTCGCAGTTGGCCACCAGTTGGCGGATCAACTCGGCCCCTTCGGGCTGGGCAAAATCCACTGTGATGGAACGCTTGTTACGGTTGGCTGCCTGGCTGTAGGTCGACTCTTGGTGGGGCTGGTTCTCGGTGCCTTTGATCCAGGGTGGACCGATACGGCGAATATCGTCGCCTTCGCCCTGGCGCTCGACCTTGATGACCTCGGCGCCGAGGTCGGCGAGGATCTGTCCGGCATAGGGACCGGCGATCACCCTAGTCATGTCGAGGATGCGGATGCCGCTGAGTACTTCGGGAGAGATGTCGTTCATGGTCATACCGCTATGGTGTAGCCGCCATTGACCGAAAGGACCTGGCCAGTGATATAGGAGGCGCCCTCGGACAGCAGGAAGCAGATGGGTACCGATACCTCGTCAGGGCTGGCGAAGCGGCCCAGAGGGATCTGCTGCATGTAGGTATCGAGAAAGCGTGGGTCGCTGCGCACTTTTTCGGTCATGGCGGTCTCCACCATGCCGAAGCAGACCGCGTTGGCGCGCACGCCGTACTTGGCCCACTCACGGGCGGCAGTCATGGCCATGCCGAACATGCCGGACTTGGCTGCCGAGTAGTTGATCTGACCCAGGCTGCCGCGGCGCCCGGCATCCGAAGAAATGAACACAATGGAGCCGGGGGCCTTATCGCCGGCCTTACTGCGCTGCAGCATGTGGCGGCCGACGGCCTGAGTGAACAGGAAGGATCCGGTCAGGTGGACATCGAGGACTAATTGCCACTGTTCCAGGGTCATTTTGTCGATCATCGCCGGACGGCCGATGCCGGCATTGTTTACCAAGCCATGAACCGCGCCGAAACGCTCGACGGCGGCGGTCACCGCGCTCTCTGCGAATGCTGCGTCGGACACACTGCCGGCTAGCGGCAGGTAGCGCTCGCCCAACTCCGCAGCGGCAGCTTCGAGGGCATCTGCATTGAGGTCGATTGCCGCCACGTTAGCGCCCAGCTCGATGGCTAGGCGCGCGATGCCCAGGCCTATGCCTTGCCCGGCGCCAGTGATGATGATGCTGCGTCCCTCAAGAGACATCGGGTTTTTCATAGTATTGGCCTAGTTGCTGTAGGAGTCGAAAACGACGAAGAGCTGTTCAGGGTCGGCGCTGATTCGCGCCTTGACCCGCATGCCGATCTGCACCTGTTCGGCCGGCAAACCTTCGACCCGGCTCATCAGCCGTGGTCCTTCGTCCAGGTCGATCAGCGCGACGTTGTAGGGCTCGATAGGGGGTTTTGGACGGATGACGGTGACGGCATAGACCGCGCCCAGCCCGGAGGCTTCCACCCATTCCAGGTCAGTGGCGCCGGTACCCGGCTCCAGCACGCGGGGATAGAAGAAGTGGCGTTGGCTGGAACGGCTGCGCTGGAGCATGAAGCGCCCCTGCTTGAGGAACGCCTGAAAGTCGAGATCTGGGCATAGGGTCATGGTGTGCAATCCCTGGTGATAGGCAGTGCGTTCGGAAGTTGGGTTCCTAGCGCAGCTACAACATAAAAGCTGGTTTAACGTCACTAATTGCGTTGCTCGCCTTGCTCTATACGATTGACTAAGGCGGTCTCAAGGATAAAACTGTCAATCAGTTAGTTTTTAATATGAGTCTATTCATACTGCTAGTCAAGCGCAGTGTGTTCGGCCCTCTGGCCCGACAGCATCTTCAAAAACGAGAATCTCGATGACAGACAATTCCAGTACCCTTTGGGCTCCATTGCGATTTTCTGCCTTCCGTTGGCTTTGGCTGGGCGCTCTGGCCATGAATCTGGCGATCTGGATGCAAAACGTTGGCGCGGCCTGGTTGATGGTGTCGCTGAGCAGCTCACCCATGTTGGTCGCACTGGTGCAGACCGCGATCAGCCTGCCGTCGTTTTTCTTTGGGCTGCCTGGGGGGGTATTCGCCGATATCTTCGACCGTCGCCGCTATCTGCTGCTCACCCATGTAGGAATGTTGCTGGCGGCATTGACACTGATTGGATTCTGCGTAACCGGGCTAATCGGGCCTTGGTCATTGCTCGTGTTGACCTTTGCTTTCGGCATCGGCTTCGCCCTGCAGGGACCCGCCTGGTATACCACCCAGGCGGAATCTGTGCCGCGTGCATTCATGGCTTCGGCCATGGCGTTGTCGTCGGTTTCCTATAGCTCTGCGAGAGCCGTAGGCCCGGCGCTAGCAGGGGGGGTAATGGCAGTCTCGGGTATCGTCAGTGTTTTCGCCGTCTGTGCGTTATTGCTGGTCGGCTCAATGTTGGTGGTGCTATGCATGAGGCGCTCGAGCACGGAGCAGTCATTGTCGTCCGAGTCGTTGTGGACTGGCTTGCGTGGTGCTCTGCGCTATGCGCGTCACTCGGAGGTAGTGCGCACGCAGTGCCTGCGCACTACTGCTTTTGTCGGGTCAGGCAGCGCCCTGTGGGCGTTGTTGCCGCTGGTGGCCAGTGAGTCCGGTGGCGCTGGCAACTATGGCTTGCTGTTGGGCAGCATTGGGGTGGGCACCATGATCGGCGCGCTGCTTATGCCCATGTTGCGCGCGCGCTTGGAAATTAACCTGATGGTGCTATTGGGGTGTCTGGCCTACGCCATTGGCATGCTGATAGTGGCTCTGGTAGGGGAACTCTGGATTCAGTGCGTTGCGTTGTTCTGTGCCGGAATCGGATGGTTATTTGTCGGGACGACCAATTTGGTGGCCATTCAGTCCGCTGTGCCGCCCTGGATTCGCGCGCGATCGGTGGCTATCTACATGCTGGTGTTCCAGGGCTCACTGGCCATTGGTGGTGCCGGTTGGGGGGCGGTGGCAACGCATGTTGGGACGCCGAACGCACTCCTGATTGCGTCTGCTAGCATTGTTGCCGCGATGCTGGTCATGCATATATTCCGTGCGCGGCTGGGGGATGAGGCTGAGGTCACACCGTCCAGTCATGAGGTGCCCGTTTTCAACTTCGTCGAGCTGCATCCGCGCGACGGCCCGGTGGCTGTCCAGGTCGCCTATCAGATTCGCAACGAAGATCGCGATGAGTTCCTTCTGCGTATCCATGCCATGGGGGTGAGCCGTAAACGCGACGGCGCCAGTTTCTGGCGTATCTACCGTGAGCTGGAACGGCCGACCTGGTACATGGAGCGCTTTGTGGTGGAGTCCTGGTCAGACTACCTGCGGCAGCAGGCGCGAGCTACCCTGGCCGATCACGAGGAGGAAGAGGAGGTGCGTGCGTTGCATGTGGGTGAGGAGCCACCGCGGGTTTCCCATTACATCGGCGAGCGGCTGCCCAGCGTCATGCCAGGTTAGCGGAAGCTGCGGGCCTGGAGCGAGGCTCTGGCCCGTCGGCCATTTCACATGCGTTCGAGGACCAGCGCGATGCCCTGACCACCGCCAATGCACATGGTGATCAAGGCATAGCGGCCGCCGGTGCGCTGCAGTTCATAGACCGCCTTTATGGTGATGATCGCACCGGTGGCGCCGATTGGGTGGCCGAGGGAAATGCCGGAGCCATTGGGGTTGACCTTGGCCGGATCCAGGCCCAGTTCGCGGCTGACAGCACAAGCCTGGGCGGCGAAGGCCTCATTAGCTTCCACCAGATCCAGGTCGGCGACGCTAAGGCCCGCACGCTCAAGGGCCTGGCGCGAAGCCGGTACTGGGCCAATGCCCATGTGCAGCGGATCCACGCCAGCATGGCCATAGGAAAGCAGGCGAGCGAGCGGTTTCAGGCCACGGCGCTCGGCGGTGGCGCGCTCCATCAGGACCAGGGCGGCGGCGCCATCGTTAAGGCTGGAAGCATTGCCGGCGGTGACACTGCCACGCTCGCGGTCGAACACCGGCTTGAGCTTGCTGAAGTCTTCCAGGCTGGCGCTGCTGCGCACATGCTCGTCGGTGTCGAACTGCAGCGGGCCTTTGCGGCTGTTGAGGGTGATCGGCAGGATTTGCTCGCGAAAATACCCCAGCTCGATCGCGCGTGCAGCGCGGCAGTGAGACTCCAGGGCGAGGGCATCCTGCTCTTCTCGGGAGATGCCGTGGGCCTTGCCGACATTTTCCGCGGTGATGCCCATGTGAACATCATGGAAAGGGTCGGTGAGAGCACCGGTGAGCATGTCAGTCAGCTTCACATCACCCAGGCGAGCGCCAAAACGGGCAGTGCTGCTGGCGTAGGGGGCCCGGCTCATACATTCTGCGCCGCCAGCCACCGCGATTCGGCTGTCGCCCAGGAGAATCCCTTGGGCGGCGCTGATGATCGCCTGCAGGCCTGAGCCACAGAGGCGGTTGAGCGTCAGCGCCGGTATCTGTTCGCTGAGGCCAGCCTGCAAGGCGACGACGCGGCTCAGGTACATGTCTTTGGGTTCACTGTGGATGACATTGCCGAACACTAGGTGATCGACCTCATTACCACTCACTCCGGCGCGGCGCAGGGCTTCCTCGGTCACCCGGGCGCCCAACTCGGTAGGCGACTGGCCTTTCAAGCTACCGCCGAAGTCCCCGATCGCGGTGCGTACAGCGCTGACTATCACCACTTCGTGCTTGCTCATTTTTCGCTCCTGGTAGGTGCCGGCAACAACCGGGCTTAGTAAATGGCGCACGCTATATAAATAACGTATTGTCAGTTATTATTCCGTATTCGCATGCGGCGGCGCCAGTACCGCAGCAGGCAAGCCACGCCAGTTCTAATAAAAAAAACGAGGGCATCGTCATGAAGACTGTTCTGACTCCTGGGATAAAACTGATGAATAGCTTGGGCTTCGCCATGAAGTTCAGTCTGATCAGTGCTTTGTTTTTTGTGCCTCTACTCGGCACAAATTACTTCCTGGTACGCGATACGCAGCAGCAGTGGCGCGATGCCGAAGCTCTGCTGGACAGTTTGCCGCTGGTGGAGCGGGCGTTGGCGCTGAGCTATCAACTGGAGCGACTCAAGGACCTCACGTTGATTCGGGTCCGGGTCAGTCAGGTGGACAAGAGCAGCGATATCGAACAGCGTATCCAGAGTGCCGAGCAGCGTGCGATGGAGCTGGTTCAGTTACTTGAGTGGGACGGCAGCAGTGCCGAGCAGGCCGAGGTCTTCCGGCAGAAACGCGACGAGCTGCGAGACGGCGTCGAGCGCCTGGCCAAGATGGCTGGCGGGGGACCAAAGATGGAGTTGGCCGAGCAACTGGCCAAGCGCTGCGAGCTGTTTGTGCTCTATCTGGTTTCTCAGGTAGGACTCAGTCAGGACGAACAGACGCTAGTGCGTCAGGTCGGCGAGTTGGCCAGCCTCAATGTGCCCAAGGTCATGCAGCTGCTGAGCAGCGCACGTGCTCAGGGATCGGCGGCGCTGGGGCAGGGTTTCCTTAGCTCAAATGACATCATTCTGCTGGACAACCTAGTGGTTGGTCTGGGGGATCTGGGCGCGGAGTATCGGCTGAAGACCGAGGACTTGCTGCTCAGCGCCAGTAACTATCAGGAACTGGCTGCGGCGACGCAGCAAAGTCTGGAGGGTCTGGCCGAGGCGCGCTCGCTGGTCGATGAGCAGGTACTCAATGCCGCTGAGTTGAAGATGCCCTGGCCCGTTTTTTTCGACCAGATGAGCGGCATCAGCGAGATGAGTCATCGCCTCAACGAGGCCGCGTTCGAGGTGTTGGGGGCAGAGCTGGAAACGCGGATCGTCCAGGCCAGGCGACAGATGATCCTGCTGCTGGCAGCGTTGGCGGCGGTCTTTTCGCTGATCCTTTACCTCTACAGCGCCTTCTATTTTTCCACCCGCGGGGTACTGGGCGATCTGGGTCAGGTTATGCACAAGGTGGCGGCAGGAGACATGACGGCCAGCTTCCGAGGCAGCAGTCGCGACGAATTGGCCGAACTGGGGGCGACCTTCAATGGTGCGATCGGGAAAATTCAGGACCTGATTCGTCGGGTCAGTAGCGTGGCGCTGCAGGTCGGGCAGCAAACCGAATTGGTGCAATCCGTATCGGCGGCCAGCTCCAGGGCCGTGGCCGAGCAACGTGGACAACTCGAGCAGGCCGCTACGGCCATGAACGAGCTGTCTGCGACCGCCCAGGAAGTAGCCCGCGGCGCGGTGGCTACAGCCGATTCTGCACGCAGCGCCAATGATGAAACGATCCGCGGACGCAAGATGGTTCGTCAGCAGGTGGAAAACATCCAGGCGTTGGCTGGTGAAATCGACAAGTCCATGTTGGTGATCAATCAGTTGGCAGTCGACAGTAATGCCATCGGCCAGGTGTTGGATGTAATCAAGAGTATCGCCGAGCAGACCAACCTGTTGGCGCTCAATGCGGCGATCGAAGCGGCACGCGCCGGCGAGCAGGGCCGGGGTTTCGCTGTGGTGGCCGACGAAGTGCGCACGCTGGCGCGACGCACCCAGAAATCGACCACGGAAATCGAACAGATGATCGCCAACTTGCGCAATCGAGTCGGCGCGACGGTCAAGGCCATGGGCGACAGCCATCAGATTGCCGGCGCGACCGCCGAGCAGGCTGATCATGTGGAAGGTGCGCTGGACAAGATCCTGTGCGCCATCGGCACCATTGTCGATCAGAGTCAGCAGATCGCTGCCGCAGCCGAACAACAGACGGCAGTTTCCCAGGACATCGACAAGAACCTGGTGGAAATTAGTCAGGTGGGCGAGCGCACGGCCGACGGTGCAGTCCGGGCGGAGCAGGCCAGTGGGGAGCTAAATGCGCAGGTGGTGCATCTGCAACAGGTAATCGGGGCGTTCCGGATCTGATCGGTGCAGCCTTTTCAACGCATGTTTTGCAGCACGGCCGTTGACCGCGCTGAAAGCGCTCGCAAGCCCGACAGGAGAGTAACCCATGACTCGTAGTGAGGCGCCTGGCGCATCGTTCCTTCCGTCCCTGCTGTTCGCCAATATGGCCTGCACCATGGCCGTGGTCTCGTTCGTTTCCCTGGCGGGGCCGATCGCCCGCGTGCTCGGCCTGCAGCCCTGGCAGGCTGGGTTCGCCGTCACTCTGGGTGGCATTCTGTGGATGTTGCTGGCGCGGCTGTGGGGGGCGATGGCCGACCGCTATGGCCGGCGCTATACCTTGCTGCTGGGTGCCGGAGGGGTAACCCTGGCTTACTGGAGTATGTGCGCGGTCATCGTGCTCTGTTTGCACTTTTTGCCCGCTGCGCTCTTCGCCTTCCTCGGCCTGGTGGCCACGCGGGGGGCAGTGGGGGCTTTCTATTCCGCGATCCCTACCGCTGCTCAGGCACTGATCGCCGATCACTACGGGCCGGGCGAGCGGGCCGGCGCGCTGGCGACGTTGGGCGCTTCCGGCGGCCTGGGTATGGTGGTTGGCCCGGCTTTGGCCGGTCTGTTGGCTCAGTCCAGTCTCACTCTGCCGCTGTATGTCACCGCGGTGTTGCCCGCCCTCGGCTTCGTCGTCCTGTGGTGTGCATTGCCGCGGCATGAGCAGCCGCGTGCTCGGCAGGAATCGCCGCTGCGCCTGGCCGATCCGCGCCTGCGCCGGGCCATGATGGTCTGCCTTATCGTGGTGACCGCCATAGGTGCTGCGCAGATGACAGCGGGTTTCTATGCCCTCGACCAGTTGCAGCTAGAGCCGATTGCGGCGGCTCGGGCAGCCAGCCTGGCGTTGACCTTGACCGGCATTGCGATAATCCTGGCACAGCTGTTGGTGCGTCGCCTGTGCTGGTCGGCGCTGCGGCTCGTCCGTGTTGGCGGTCTGGTCGCCGCCGTGGGCTTCATCGGGGCCGCCATGGCGACCACGGTACCAATGCTGGGTGTCAGCTACTTCGTCGCCGCGCTGGGTATGGGCTGGCTTTTTCCGGCCTTTGCGACCCTGGCAACGAATGCAGTGGAGCCTCACGAGCAGGGCGCGGCGGCAGGCTCGATTGGGGTCATGCAGGGGCTCGGGATCGTAATCGGTCCGCTGGCCGGTACGCTGCTGCACGGCGTGGGTCCGACGGTTACCTACTGGGTGCTGACGCTGCTGTTGGCGGGCACAGCGCTCTGGCCGACCGGGCGAGACAAGTCTCAACCGGTGCGCAGTGAGCTCGGCTATCCCGCGGACGAGGAGAAAGGCGATATGGTCGCGAAAGCACTGGAGGATAGGGGAGCGGGCACCTGAACTGTGCCTGTTATTGTGCGCGCGGTATGCCCTGCGGGATGGGATTGTTGACCAACGAGGATCGGGGTGCCCGCTCCGGCCTGTCATGCCCGTCACCCCTTCGCGCCTTGGCCAACCGCGAGTCGTCCGTGCTGTTGTCCTGTCAGCCTGAGGTGGACATCTATCTTCATTGCACATGGCAGTGTTCGAGAGTAGTGGGGTAGGCGCGTCTCGACTCTGCGAGCTGGGCCGATTGATTCAGCGTTGCTGTTCGAATCTGTGCGTGAAGAGCTTTGGGGTCGGAAACTAGCGCAAACGAGAAAAGGGCACGGGAGTCCTCTCCCATGCCCCTCCACACTATATCGGTGCCATCAGTCGCGAACGCCTTCCAGCAGCCCCTTGAGGTTGGCGCTCATTACACGCTGGGCCTGGTCGTCGCTGAGGTCGGCGATGTCCTTAAAGAAGTCCCAAGGGGTCTTCAGGCCTTCCGGGTGCGGCCAGTCACTACCGAACAGAATGCGGTTGTCACCCATGATTTCGCATAGGCGCAAAACCGGCTCTTCATAGAACGGCGAGATGAAAACGTGCTTCTTGAAGCTCTCCACCGGATCCTGTTTGAACAGTTTGGGCATCTTCTTGTAGTTCAGCGCTAAGCGAGCGAGCAGGGGTTCCAGCCAGGTGCTGCCGTTTTCCAGCGACGCCACCCGGACATGCGGGAAGCGGTCGAAGACGCCGTGGCAGACCAGCGAAGACAGCGTGTCGGAGATGGCGCGGCCCATCCAGTCGAGTACTTCGGCGAAAGGATCCTTTTCGAAAGGGCGGAATTCGCCCTTGCCGCCAGCGGTCCACCAGCGGTTGATCTTGTCGTAGCCGGAGTCGGAAACGTGCAGTATGACGAAGACGTTCGCTTCGTTGATGCGCGCCCAGAATGGGTCGAACTCTGCCATACCCGGAGCGCGCCCGGCCAGAGGGTCCTGGGTACCGGCCACTGGAGCCGGGCGGATGCCTACTACGCGAGCGCCATGCTTCAGCACGAACTCCAGCTCTTCGACGGCGCGGTCGACATTGAACAGGTTGATCATGGGCACCGGAAACAGTCGATTGTCGCGGGCAAAGCCGCAGCCCTCGGCCAGCCAGCGGTTGGACGAGTGCATCAGCGCTGCGATCACCTCGGGTTTGTCTGCCAAACGCTCCTCGATCACCGAGGCCAGGGTGGGAATGAACAGGCCGGCGTGGATATTCTGCTCATCCATCACCTTCAGGTGTGCGGCACCGTCATAGAAGGCGGGGTCGGAGGGTACCGGCGCGCCGCCAATATCGCGCAGTGACAGGCCTTCGGGGTTATCACCGCGGTACCACTTTTCATGTGCACCGGGAGCGGCGACCACGTCGAACGTCGGATTCGGGATGTAGTCGCTGATCACACCGCCAACGGCTAGCTTGGTGCGGCCGTTGATCTGCACGTACTGGAACTCCTTGCGGAACTCCTTGGGCAGATAGGTCAGAAACGCTTCCGGCGGCTCGTAGAAGTGGCGGTCGACATCGTAGATCGGGTAATTGACTTTGCGCATGCGGACCTCTGTTCGCGGTCTGGTGGAGATATGAAACTGACTGTATGTTAGTTATTATCAATCGTCAAGCATGCAGAGAGTGTTGCTGCAGCTTCGCAGAGGCCTGCTCCGCAGGGATGGAAAATACGGTGCGCGGCGTTCGGCGATAGGCGGATTAACCGATAACTGAATTAGGCCCTGAAAAGGGCGTGGAGGAAGCATGACTGCTGATTTGCAGGGGAAGTCCGCCGTGGTCATCGGTGGAACCAGTGGTATAGGCCTGGCGACTGTGGTGGCGCTGGTGCGGGCCGGTTGTCGAGTCTGGGCGACGGGCGTGGCGCAGTCGGAGCTTGATGCCTGTCGAGTGTTACCCGAGTTGGAGGCCGTGCAGTTAGGACTGCTGGATGTGGGCGAGCCGCTGGCGGTGACAGCTTTTTTCAGTGCGCTGGAACGTCTCGATATTCTGGTCAATGCCGCCGGAGTCGGTCGTGGCTCAAGCGAATTCAGCGAAGAAGGGTTTCTGCGAACCCTGGAGATCAACCTGGGCGGCACCATGCGTACCTGCTACGCCGCCCGTGAGCTCCTGGCCCGGCAAGGCGGTAGCATCGTCAATCTGGCCTCGGTTATGAGCTTCTTTGGCAGTCCGACCGCTCCGGCCTACGCTGCCAGCAAGGGGGGAGTCGTGCAACTGACCAAGAGTCTGGCGCTGGCCTGGGCAGAGCATGGCATTCGCGTCAACGCGGTGGCGCCTGGCTGGATCGATACGCCGATGACCCGCGCCATGCAGGCCGACCCTGAGCGCAATGCAAGGGTTCTGGCGCGTTCGCCCATGGGCCGCTGGGGTAAGCCGGAAGAAATTGCCGCCGGCATCCAGTTTCTGGTTTCGCCTGCGGCTTCTTTCGTGACCGGCATCGTGCTCCCGGTCGACGGCGGTTATATGGCCGTCGGCATCTGAAACCCCTCGTTCCTGCCTCTAAATCGCCACCCTGGGTGCATCAGCCCGGGGTCCGGTGCCAATTGTTGCACTCAGCCTTACACAGGGCATAGCCTGCTAGCGCGGTATCTGCGTGGCTTCGCACGCTCAAGAGATTGGCCGCAAAAAATAAAGTGACAGTATGTTGTCAATGTGGTGTGGGGGTGTCATAGTTTGAGTGAGACGTTCGATAGCAAAAGGGCAAAGACTTTCGATCATTCGGTGCACAGCGAGCAGGGCGCCTGTCTGGCTGAGTTGGTCGATGAAATCCTCCGGTTGCATGGCCGAGTGATGAGCGCGAGCAAACCGGAAGCGTTGGGCAGTTCGGCGCAGACCATCGTGCTGGCTTCGGTAGTTCTCGCGAGTGAGCCGCCGACCGTCGCGCGAATTGCCCGCAGCCTGGGGTACAGCAGGCAGGCGGTGCAGCGAGTGGCCGATGTTCTGGCAGGCGAGGGGCATGTGGTTTACGCGGTCAACCCGCACCACAAGGTTTCCAAGCTGCTGGTCGCGACCGCCAAGGGCCGCGCGGCTTACGAGCAGGCCAACCGGGAAAGCGCGCAGTGGACCGAGCGCATCTCCCAGGGGCTGCAAGCCGCCGAGTTGGAGCTTGCATTGGGCGTTCTCAGGCGTATTCGTCGCAACCTCGAACAGGACAAGCAAGTGTCCGAAGGAGGGGCGGCAGTACAAGAATAAAAATCAGATGGGGGGTAGTTGATGGTTGCCGATATGCAGAAGCATCGTTGCCGCGCCACACCGCATCCGGCGGGCGGCGCGGAGCAAACGGGCGGGAGCAACGCCCGATGACTACGCCACTCCCCGATTTCGACGGTTTGCTGGACTGGCGCCTGCTGGCACCCTGGCTGGAGTCGGCCGGGTTGCCCGGCAGCGGTTCGTTCAGTGAAGTCCGCCAGCTCAGTGGCGGTTCACAGAACAACCTGTTCTTGATCCAGCGTGGTGAGTCCAGCTTCGTGCTGCGCCGCCCGCCGCGCCACGTTCGGACCAACAGCAATGCCACCATGCTGCGCGAAGCGCGGGTGCTCAAGGCATTGGCCGGTAGCGACGTGCCGCATCCTGCCTTGCTGGCCGCCTGCACCGACACCGACGTGATTGGCGTGAATTTCTTCGTGATGGAGCCGCTGGAAGGATTTTCCCCCGCCGGTCCTCTTCAGGGACGTTATGCCAGCGATGCCGGTTGGCGTCGGCAGATGGGCGAGGAGTTCGTTCGTGCCGCCGTAGCATTGGGCCGCCTCGACTATCAGGCGCTGGGTATGGCGGACTTTGGCAGGCCGGATAACTGGCATGGCCGTCAGGTCGAGCGCTGGCGTTCGCAGTTGGATGGTTATCGCGACACTCCCGGCTACAGCGAAGCGTCCTTGCCCTATGTCGATGAGGTGGGGCGCTGGCTCTCCGACAACGTTCCCACGGACGGCCGCATCGGCATCATCCATGGCGATTTCCAGTGGCCCAACGTGATGTTCTCTCTGGAGGCCCCGCGCATTTCCGGGCTGATCGACTGGGAGCTTTCGACCCTAGGCGACCCGTTGCTGGACCTAGCCTGGGTGCTGACCTCCTGGCGCGAGCCGGGTGACCCCGAGGGTGGTGCCGGCGCCAAGCCGGTGGTCGAGCCTTGGGATGGCTTCATTAGCCGTGCCGAGCTGATCGGCCTCTACGGCGAGCTGAGCGGCCGTTCCATGACCAGCATGCCGTGGTTCTTCGTGCTGGCCTGCTACAAGCTCGCCTGCCTGCTCGAAGGCACCTATGCGCGCTCTCTGATCGGCAAGGCCCCGAAAGAAATGGGCGCCTACCTGCACGACTACGCCACCTGGCTGATGGCCAAGGCTCGACAACTCATCGCAGCCGCCTGACGCGGCCCGCCGACCCTGACTGGAGAACGACAGATGTGGGATTTTTCTACCGAGTCCGAATTTCAAGCCAAGCTGGACTGGATCGACCGCTTCTTGCGTGAGGAAGTGGAACCGCTGGATGTGCTCTATCCCTCGGTCAGCGTGGTCTACGACACCCGTCATGTGAAATCCCGCGCTATCTTGAAGCCGCTGCAGGACAAGGTGCGTAAGCAGAAGCTCTGGGCCTGCCACCTGGAACCGCACTTGGGCGGTGAGGGCTACGGCCAGCTCAAGCTGGCGCTGATGAACGAGCGCCTGGGCCGCTCGCTTTGGGCTCCCACCGTGTTCGGTACTGCCGCGCCGGATACCGGCAATGCCGAGATTCTCGCCATGTTCGGCACCGAGGCGCAGAAGGCGCGCTACCTGCGGCCGTTGCTGGATGGCGATATCGTTTCCTGCTTTTCCATGACCGAGCCCCAGGGGGGCGCCGATCCGCGGGTGTTCACTACCACCGCGGTGCGCGATGGCGAGCATTGGCTAATCAACGGCGAGAAGTGGTACTCCTCCAACGCCCGTTATGCAGAGTTCATCTTGGTACTGGCGGTGACTGACCCGGAGGCGCCGATCCAGCGTCGCATGTCGATGTTTATCGTGCCGCGGGAAACGCCAGGCCTGGAGATCATCCGCAACGTGCCGCACATGGGCGAGCGTGTGGAGCAGGACGAGGCCACCGAAGGCTATCTGCGCTACAGCAATGTGCGCGTGCCGCTCGACCACATGCTTGGCGAGATCGGTGGCGGCTTCGCCGTGGCCCAGGCGCGCCTCGGCGGTGGTCGTATTCATCACGCCATGCGCACCGTCGGCCAGTGCCAGCGGGCTCTGGACATGATGTGCGAGCGCGCGCTGAGCCGGCATACCCAGGGTACCCTGCTGGCCGAGAAAGGCACGGTGCAGGCGATGCTCGCCGACACCCATATCGAACTGGAACAGTTCCGTCTGTTGGTGCTCAAGACTGCCTGGATCATCGATAACAGCCACGGCGACCCGCGCAAGGCGCGGGCGTATATCGCCATGGTCAAGGTGGCGATGGCGAAGATCTATTACGAGATTGTCCGTCGCGCCATCCATCTGCACGGCTCCCTCGGCGCCACCTTCGAAACGCCGCTGGCCTACATGTGGAACAACGTGCCGACCATGGGCCTGGCCGACGGCCCGACCGAGGTGCACCAGATCACCGTCGCCCGCGAGCTGCTGCGCAACTACAAAGCTGCCGGGGGTCTGTTCCCCAGCGAGCACCTGCCACCGAAGATCGCCGCAGCCCGCGAGCGCTATGCCCACATCCTGGGGAAGCAATAATGAGCAGGAACCTGTTCGACCTGAGCGGCAAGGTCATCCTGGTCACTGGTGGCAGCCGTGGCCTGGGCTACCAGATGGTCAAGGCCTTTGCCGAGCAGGGCGCCGACCTGGTTATCGCCAGCCGCAAGCTGGACGCCTGCGAAGCCGTGGCCGAGGAGGTACGGGCACTGGGCTGCCGGGCCCTGGCCGTGGCCTGCCACGTAGGCAAGTGGGCCGAGGTGGAGCGCCTGGTGGAGGTGGTCTACGCCGAATTCGGTCGCATCGATGTACTGGTCAACAATGCCGGTATGTCGCCGGCAGTGCCGAGCCACGAGGTGACCGAGGAACTGTTCGACAAGGTTCTCGGCCTCAACTTCAAGGGACCGTTCCGTCTCGCCGCGCTGGTGGCCCAGCGCATGGCTGCGGGCGAGGGCGGTTCCATCATCAATATCAGCAGTACCGGCGGCATCCGCCCGGCGCCGCAGATAGTGCCCTATGCCGGCGCCAAGGCCGCGCTGAACGCCATGAGCGCGGGCCTGGCCCAGGAATATGGGCCCAAGGTGCGCGTCAACACCATCTCCGCCGGACCATTCCTGACCGACATCGCCAAGGCCTGGAGCGAAGACATGCGCCAGAGCTGCGCCAACGCCCTGGGTCGACCGGGTCAGCCGGAGGAGATCGTCACGACGGCCCTCTACCTGGCCAGTCCTTGTTCGAGCTACACCACCGGTTCGCTGATCAAGGTGGATGGCGGCTTGCCATAGCGCAGGTGGGCTGACGCCCACCCACGAGTACTTTCAACTCCATACAACAAGAACAAGAGGTTGATGCCATGCAGCTAGCAGGCAGGAACGCGATCGTCACCGGCGGCGCCCGCGGCATAGGCGCCAGCGTGGTGCGTGCCTATGTAGCGCAAGGCGCGCGGGTGGTTTCCCTGGACGTACTGGACGAGCAGGGCAGGATCTTGGTTGATGAACTGGAGGCCAGCCACCCTGGCCATGCCCTGTTCCTCCATTGCGATATCGCCGACAAGTCTCAGGTGGACGAAGCCTTTCGTGAGGCGGTGGCCTGGTTGGGCGGGCTCGATGTGCTGGCCAACGTCGCTGCGGTGGAGCGTACCGCGCCGGCCGAGACCATTGGCCAGCCGGACTGGGATCTGATCTTCGATGTCAACGTGCGCGGCACCCTGCACACCAACCAGGCGGCCTTTCCCTATCTGAAGGACCAGGGCGGCCGCATCATCAACTTCGGTTCCGCCGCTGGTCTCGATGGCATGCCCGGTGCCGCCCACTATGCCGCGTCCAAGGGCGCGGTGCTGGCCTGGACCCGCACCCTGGCCCAGGAATGGGCGCGCTACGGCATTACGGTGAACGCCCTGGCGCCGATGATCTGGACACCCATGTACGACGCCCACCGGGCCAAGATGAGCGGCGAGGAACTCGCCACCCACGACCAGATGCTCAGCCGCCTTATCCCTCTGGGTGGCAAGCTGGGTGATGCCGAGCGCGACCTGGCGCCGGTGATGGTCTTCCTCGCCGGGGAGGGCTCGCGCTTTATCACCGGTCAGACCCTCTGCGTCGACGGCGGCACCGTTCCGGTGCGTTAGGAGATCAAGACTATGCAAGAACTAGCGAACAAGACTGCGGTGATCACCGGCGCTGCCAGCGGCCTGGGCCTGGCCATGGCGCGGGCCTTCCAGCGCGAAGGCATGCGGGTGGTGCTGGCCGACTTGCCGGGGCCGACCCTGGAGGCCGCGCGGGAAAGCCTGGAGGGGCAGGGCGGCGAGGTGCTGGCCATGGCCGTCGATGTCTCCGATGCCGACTCGGTAGAGGCCCTGGCCCGCCAGGTGGACGCAATCGGTGGGGCGGACATTCTTTGCAATAACGCCGGCATCACCGGCGACCGGCCGAGGAACAGCTGGGAGCAGGATCTGGGCAACTGTCGGCGGGTGCTGGACGTCAACCTGATGGGCGTGATCCATGGCCTGCACAGTTTTGTGCCGCGCCTGCTGCGCCAGGGCCGGCCGGCCCACATCGTCAACACAGCTTCCATGGGTGGGCTGATGGCTATCCCCTTTATCGCGCCCTATGTGGCAGCTAAGTCGGCGCTGGTGGCGCTGTCCGAATCCCTGGCGTTGGAGTTGCGCAGCGAAGGTGCGCCAATCGGCGTCTCGGTGCTCTGCCCAGGGCTGGTACGCACCGGGCTCACCGGGCCGGGTCGCGATTATCCAGCGTCGCGGGCGCCCGAGCCCTCGGCTGCCGCCCAGGCTTTCCAGCAGGCCACCCAGCAGGCGCTGGAGAAGGCTCAGTTGAGCGCCGACGAGGTGGCCGAGCAGCTGATCGTGGCGATCCGCGCCCAGCGATTTTACGTGCTGACCCACGCAGGCTCTCTGGCGCTGGCGGAGCAGCGCTGGCAACGCCTGGTCGGCGAATATCCCAATCATTCCCGGAGTCCTGCAGCATGACCGTTACTGCCAATCAATTGAACGACAAGGCCTTGTCGGGCTGGTCCGTGGGCCAAATGGATACAGTCAATGAAGTGGTGCGCCGCGCCGCCCGTGACTTCGGCGACAAACCCTTTCTCGACGTGCAGGGCGACCTCTATAGCTTTGCCGATATTCAGCGCGAGAGCTGCCGCCTGGCCAACGGCCTGGCTGCCTTGGGCGTGAGCAAGGGCCAGACCGTGGTGAGCATCCTCGACAACAGTGCCGATGCCGTACTGCTGTGGTTTGCCCTGAACAAGCTGGGTGCCGTCAGCGTGCCGGTCAACACGGCGCTCAAGGGTGAGTTCCTGCGCCATCAGATCGCCGACACCAGCGCCGAACTGGTGATCGCCGAAACCGAATACGCCGAGCGTATTGCCCTGGTGGTGGAGCAACTGCCGCAGCTCAAGTACGTGGCTTGCCGAGGTGCCGCGCCCAAGTCCGACCTAGGCGGCAGACAGCTGCTGTCCCTGGAAGCCCTGCGCAGCGATGAGAGCAGCGATCCTCAGGTGCAGGTGCTGCCCAGCGACCTGAGCATGCTCATCTATACCGGCGGCACTACCGGCCCGTCCAAGGGTTGCATGATCAGCCACAACAACGCCTGCAACGAGGCGCGGCAGATCATTGAAGCCCACGGGCGCACGCCTGAGTCGATCACCTGGACACCACTGCCCTTGTTCCACCTCAATGCCACGGTCACCACGGTGCTGTGCAACCTGATGATCGGCGCTCGCGCGGTGATCTACCCGCGGTTCTCGGTCTCGGGCTTCTGGCCGGACATCGAGCGTAGCGGCGCCAACGAGGCCAATCTACTGGCGTCGATGGCGCCCTTGCTGGCCGGTGCGGCGGACAATGAAGCAATGCAGCGCTGCCGCGGCAAATTGAACAAGGTATATTCCGCGCCCTTCCCACCGGAACTGCAGCAGCACTGGCGCGAGCGCTTTGGCGTGCGCCACACGGTGGGCGGGGCCGGCTTCGGCCTGACCGAGTGTGCCATCGTCACCATGCTGCCATTCGGTGCACCAGACAAGCCCAACTGCGCCGGGCGCCGCTGTGATTCCTTCGACATCCGCGTGGTGGACGACAACGACGTAGAACTGCCCTACGGCACTCCGGGCGAGCTGATCGTGCGACCGCTCAAGCCCCATGTGATGTTCGAGGGTTATTGGAATCGACCGGCCGATACCCTCAAGGTCATGCGCAACATGTGGTTCCACACCGGCGACATCGGCAAGATCGACGAGGATGGTTTCTTCTTCTTCCTCGACCGTAAGAAGGACTACATGCGTCGTGGTGGCGAGAATATCTCCGGCTATGAGATGGAGAAGACCTTTGCCGATCACCCGGCCATCGAGGAAGTGGCGGTGCATGCGGTGTTCTCCGAACTCTCCGAGGATGAGGTCAAGGTCACCGCGGTGCTGCGCGAGGGCAGCACGTTAAGCGAGGAGGCGCTGTGCCGCTGGGCCATCGAGCGGGTTCCCTATTACGCCGTGCCGCGCTACATCGAGTTTCGCAGCGAACTACCGCGCAGTCCGGTGGGGCGCATTCTCAAGTACCAGCTGCGCGATGATGGCGTGACCGAGAGCACTTGGGATCGTGTCAGTGCCAGGGTGGCGTTCGACAAGCGCTGAGAACGTGTGAAAACTCTCGCCTGCTGCAACCGCCCCTGGCGCCCGCTGCTGACGTTGCGCTACGCAAAAAGCGGGGTCATTTAGCTCACTAAGCTCCCCCATTTTTTGCGTAGCGCGCCTTGCCGCGAATACCTGGAGACGCTCTCGCTACGGCGCTCGATTTTTCACAGGCTCTGAGGCCACTCAGCAAACAATAAATAAATAAGTGTTATTTATTGTTTGCTGCTGTATAGAATGTTGAAAACAACAAAAGCCTCGTTCGGAGCTGCATATGCCGCACTCGCAGGAAAAAAAACGCTCTTCACTGGCAATCGATTTCACGGAATTCCGCTTGGCGTGGAAGGTGTTGGTTCTCTCGCTGGTCGGTATCCTGACATCGGTGAGTACCGCGCCACTGTATTCGTTCGGCTCGCTGGTGCTGCCGCTGCAGGAAAGGTTCGGCTGGTCGCGTGAAGAGATCCAGCCGGCCATTGCCTTCTTGTTCGCTGCCGCCATCGTATCGGTGCAGATCAGTGGTTGGCTGATTCGCCGGTATGGCCTGCGACCGGTCGGCATCATCTCGCTGCTTACCCTGGCTCTGGGCTATCTGCTGATCACCTTCATTGATGGCTCGATCTGGCAGCTCTACAGTGCATATACGCTGCTGGCCTTCGCCGGTATGGGCACCACCACGGTCACCTGGACTCAGTTAGTCAACCTCTGGTTCGACCGCAACCGTGGTCTGGCATTGGCGATCACCCTGAGCGGCACGGGCCTGGCTGCGTTGGTGCTGCCGACGCTCATCAGCTGGGCCATTGGTCTCTGGGGTTGGCGCGCCGGTTACTGGGTGCTCGCTGCATTGCCCCTGCTGCTCACCTTGCCCTTGTCGATCTTCTGGATGCGCTCCAGTGGTCCAGCTGCAGAGGTGGTGGCGCAAGAGGCTGGACGGCGACCGGTACTGGCCGGGCTGACGTTGCTGCAGACCGTGCGGGCGCCACGCTTCTGGTTGTGTAATCTGGCGCTGCTGTTTTCGGTCACCTCTATGGTTGGCATGGTTACCAGTACGGTACCGATGCTGCGTGACAAGGGACTTTCCGCCACTGACGCGGCCATGGCCTTCAGCATTTTCGGCATCTCGCTGATTTTCGGCCGTGTCGTGGTCGGCTACCTGGTGGACCGGATCTGGGCACCTGGCGTCGCATTCGTGGTGCTGTTAATGCCGGCATTCGGTTGTCTGATCTTCTCTGCTGTGGACTCGTCCATGGGTACCCTGATGATGGCATCGGTGCTGGTGGGGCTGGGTGCTGGCGCAGAGATGGACATAGCTGCTTTCCTTATGGCGCGTTACTTCGGTATGCGTGACTACAGTCGAGTATTCAGCCTGCACATGGGCATTATCGGCATGGGCGCGACATTGGCGCCGTTGTACTTTGCCCATCTGTATGGCCTTACCGGATCCTATTCCGGATTGCTGACACATTGCTTTATCACTTTCGCTCTGGGTGCCGCACTGATCCCGCTGATGGGGCGTTATCCAAAATTCAGTCAGTCGATGTGCGGGCATCTGCACCGTCCAGCGCCAATAGGGCGGTCGTCGTCGGCAGTCTCTCCTGCGAGCGACTGTAGGGAGTACGCAAGTGACCAGTAGAAACACCCAAGAAGTAGTCGCTTTTACCGCTGGCATCTCACCCCAGCAGGGCATGGATCCCTTGTTGAACCACCTGAGCATCTTCGGTGCCCCGGAGTTCGACGAGCGAGGGGCGACACTGCGCCTGCGTCTCAAGGAGTGCCACATGAATGGCGGGGCCTCGGCCCATGGCGGATTGCTCATGACTCTGATGGACGCCGTGCTGGCCTGCTGCACCCTGGGCCACGGCAACGGTCGCAGCTGCGTCACGGTGGAGTTAAAGACCAGTTTCATCCGCCCCGGCGGCGGCGTTGGTGCTCTGCTGGTTGCGCAGGGTTTTTTGCGCGGCAGTGCTAAATCCCTGGCGTTCTGTGATGGCGAGGTACGTAACGAGCAGGGCGAGTTGCTGGCTACCGCCTCGGGCACCTTCAAGTATGTGAATCGCCAGACTCCGGCGGTGTGAGTCGCCGTCAGGCCCCGAACAGCAGATATGGATCCAGGCTCTGCTTGAGCTCCTGCAGGAGCGGCGAATTGGCGGGCGGGGCATCCTTCAGGCTGGGTTCGTTGGCGTCCGGAGTGAAGCACACTGCGTAACCGCCAAGCGACTCGGCGAGGCGTCGGATGGTGACGCTGGGTTCGGCGCTTTTCAGCCAACCCTGGGCGCCACCCCAATCCAGCAATAGATCGCCGGGTATTTTCCCTCGAGGTGCATCGCTGGAGA
Organism: Pseudomonas sp.; assembly: GCA_041621735.1. Lineage (GTDB taxonomy): Bacteria > Pseudomonadota > Gammaproteobacteria > Pseudomonadales > Pseudomonadaceae > Aquipseudomonas. Next base: position 66,434 of record JBFKAF010000001.1, on the reverse strand, counting down.
CGGTCAGGCGCCAAAGCGGCCGTGGATCGCGGAAGAAGCTCAGTCTGTGCTCCCGCAGCTCGGTCCACAATCCTGCATGGACCGGATCGCCGCCAATCAGACTTAGCCCCCGGTTAACCTGGACCTTGCTTCCTTCCAGGCGGATGTAGAGGGCGTCGCCGGTATGACAAAGGCCGCTGATCGGCATCCGGTAACAGGCCCACTCCGCGAGTTGTCGGCTCACCACCCCCTGGCTGCTTTGCAGGCGCAGGGTTAGCTCTGCGCATGGCTTTTGCACCACCCTCAGGGTTGCTTCGATGATGACGCCGAGACGACCCAGGCTGCCCGCCAGCAGGTCAGTAACCTTGTCATGCCGGTGTGCAGTGTCCATATGCGCGCCGACCTCTTGACGCTCGCCACGACCATCAATGAGTACAGCTCCCAGGAGATGATCGCCCACTGTGCCACTCCAAGGGCGACGCGGGCCGGCCAGGCCGCAGGCGAGCATGCCGCCAACCGTGGCAGTCGATGAAAAGCCCGGGGGCTCGAAGGCGAGCATCCATCCGGCTATATCCAGAGTTGCGCGCAATTCGTTCAAGGGCGTGCCGGCGCGCACCTTGACCCTCATTCGCTGCGGATCGAAGTCGATGATGCCGCGATGTGCACGGGTATCGAGTTCCTCTCCATCTGCCGCGTGACTCAGGAATGCCTTGCTCTTGCCTCCCCTGATACGCAACTGGACGCCTCGGGCTCTTGCGCTTCGTACGGCGTCTACCAACTGCTGGCTGGTATCGAGGTCCGGCATAGATTGCCTCCAGATTCGGCAAGGCTGGGAAGTGAATAATTGACTGTTAGTCAGTTTATTGGGTAGTGTCGAAGCCATCAAGCGAGTCCGTATCGTGGCGCGGATTCGCCGATCTCGCCTGTTCGACCATTGATCTGGAGTAGGGGTGCATGACGGTTTTACCGCAAAAAAAGTCGGACGGCTGGGGCCAGGAAAATATGGTGGAGTTGTTTCTGCTCGAACAAGGGCATGCGTCTGACTTCGTTGCTCGGGTTCATGACAGTAATTTGAATGGGCGTGTGTTTGGCGGCCAGTTATTGGGCCAGGCACTCGCTGCGGCGCAGCACTGTTGCTCCGGCTTGGAGCCGGCGACGCTGCACTGCCTGTTTCTTCAGGGCGCGCGTACCGACCAGCCGCTGCACTACCAAGTAACGCCACTGCAGGAAGGTAAGCGTTTCACTAGCCTGCATGTCGGTGGACGTCAGGGTGAACGCCGGGTGCTGGATGCCCAGGTCACCTTTCAGGCGCCGCTTACCGGGTTCTTCCATATGCAGGAGGCAGTCGACCTGCCGGGACCGGACGAGGTCGAACCCATAGGTGCTATAGAAGACGGCAGGTGGGCGCGTTTTGAGAAGCCCTTTTTACAGCTGCGCATCATCGAACCGCACTTGTACTTGCGCGAATGCTCGCCGGAGCCCGCTATCGCTTACTGGATTAAGCTGCGCGAACGCCTTCCGGACGCGCCCGCTGTGCATGCCGCGGCTTTGGCCTATCTCAGTGATTTCTGGATCAACTCCGCTGCCATCAGCTTTCATGTACCGGTCGAGCAGGCACGCGAGCGGCTGTTTGTCTCCAGCCTCAACCACTCTCTGTGGTTTCATCGGCCGCCGGTGGCCGACGACTGGTTACTGTTCGTCTGTGAAAGCCCGAGTATGCAGAATGGCAGGGGACTGACCCAAGTTCGCATCTATGACCGGTCGCGGCATCTGGTGGCCTCGATCGCTCAGGATTGCCTGATCAGTGAACGCTAGTAGGGCATGACGATCGTCATGCCTGCGGCAGGGGATGATGGTGCTGCAGGAAGTCGATTACGGCGTTGTTGAAATGATCGTTCTTGTCGCCGGCGACCATGTGGCCCGCGCCTGCGATATCAACGAAAGCCAAATGCGGCAGCATGGTGCGCAGCTCCTGGGCACCTTCCGGGCTGACCACGTCACTCTGTTGGCCGCGCACCAATAGAGTCGGAATACAGATGCTCGAGGCAGCCTCCTTCATCTGCTGGCTGATGTGGGCGATTTTTTCCAGGTGATTGCCGTGCATGAAGCGCGGATCCCAGTGCCAGTACCAGCGGCCATCGTCGCGTTGCCGCAGGTTTTTGCAGAGCCCCTTGAGGTCGCGTGGTGGCGGGCGGTTTGGATTGTAGGTGGCGACCACGTCGGCCGCTTGCTGCACCGAGGCGAAGCCTTCGGGATGCTGGGTCATGAAGCCAATGATGTGCTCGATGCCGCTGAGTTCGAGGCGGGGTGCGACGTCTACCAGTATCAGTGCCGAGGCGATGCCGGGATGGCGTCCGCAGGCAATTAGCGAATGGGTCCCTCCCATGGAGGCGCCGACCAGCGCCGGGCGCCCGCCAATAGCGTCGATCACCCCAAGCAGGTCGGCGACTTGGGCCTCCAGGGTATAGTCGCCATTGGCGACCCAGTCGGACTCGCCATGGCCGCGGGCGTCTAGCGACACCACGCGGTAGCCCCTGGCCGCCAGCACCTTGTGGGCACGGGCCCAGGAGTGGCGAGTCTGTCCGCCACCATGCAGGAGAATCACCGTGGGCGCGTCTTCCGGGCCGGACATATCCGCCGCCAGGCGGTTGTCCGAAGCTCCCGTGAAGTCAATCCTTGTTCCTTTCATTGCACGCCCTTCCAGGTTGCTCAGCGCTTCTGCAGCTTGAAGCCGACTTTCTCGCGGTCCCAGGTTGCGCCGGTGACACCTTCGTCGCGCAGTTGGAATTTGTAGACCCGCCCCAGCGGGCTCTTCGGCAGGGCGTTACGGAACTCGATGTAGCGCGGCACTGCGTAGTAGGGCATCTGTTCCGCTGCCCAAGCACACAGGTCCAGTTCGTTGAGGGCGGTATCTGGCTGGAGGGTGATGGTCACCTTCAGCTCATCCTCGCCCAGGTCCGACAGCACCGCATGGGCGGCTACTTCGTCCACGGCCGGATGCTGGAGGAAGGCGCTTTCCACTTCGAAGCTGGAGATGTTCTCGCCACGGCGGCGCAGATAGTCCTTCTTGCGATCGAGGAAGTAGAAGTAGTCGTCCTCGTCGAACATGCCGATGTCGCCGGTGTGGAACCACATGTTGCGCATGACCTTGAGGGTGTCCTCGGGGCGGCGCCAGTAGCCTTCGAACATGATGTGCGGCTTGCGAGGGCGGACGATGATTTCACCTGAGGTGTTAGGCGGCACCTCGGTGTCGTTGTCGTCGACGATGCGCACGTCGAAGTACTCGGTGTTGCGTTTGCCCGAGCTGTTCGGGCGCATCGGCGTGCCGAACGGCAGTATGGTTGGCAATGAGCATTCGCTAAGACCGAAGCCGCCGCAGATGGTGTGGGTCACGCCAAAGCGCTGTTTCCACGTTTGTTGCACGGGTACCGGGAAAGGAGCGCCCCAGACGCCCTTGACCTGTCCGAAGCAGCGCTTCATCGCATCGTTGTCTGGCGCGCCGGCGAGCATCGGCATCATCGAAGCCAGCAATTGCACGTCGTTGGCGCCGGTGCGCTCGATCTCCGGCCAGAAGTTGGATACCGAGAAGCGTGGATAGATGGCTACCTGGGCACCGACCATCATGTTGCAGAGGACAGTGGTGGCGACTGCGTTGAAATGGAACAGCGGTAGCGGCGACCAGGTGATGGTGTCTTCCTGGCGGTTGGTGATTATCAGCATCTGTCGCGCCAGGCTACAGGCGTAGTTATGGCTGATCATGCAACCCTTGGAGGGGCCGGTGGTGCCGCCGGTATAGATCAGCATGGCCAGATCGCCCGGCTGCACCTCAACCTCCGGTTCGCTGGTGTCGGCACTGAGGATCCGGCTCCAGGGCAGTAGCGGCTTGTCGAGTACCAGGTCCGGCACCGCCCCACGATAGACCAGAGTCTCCAGTTTCGGCAGTTTGTCGGCGATGTTCGCCACGCGCTCGGCATAGTCGCTCTCGGCGATCACTATGGAGGCATCGGCATCGGCAACCTGGTGGCGCAGGAAGTCGCCCTTGAGCGCGGTGTTGACCGGTACGCTGACCGCTCCCAGCTTGTTGATGGCGAACCAGATACAGACCGCGTCGGCCGAGTTATCCAGCACGGTGACCACGGTCTGGCCTTTGCTCACGCCCAGCTCACGCAGGCCGTTGGCCAGGCGGCAGGCGGCATGGTTGAGGTCGGCATAGCTGTAGCTTTCGCCAAGGAAGTCGAGAAACTTGCGCTCGCCGTATTTTGCCGTCGAGCGCTGCAGCACTGCGTTGATGGTATCGACCTGATCAGTGCTCCAGCCGGGTTCGCGTATTGACATGAATCTAGACCTCGATGTTGTTTTTGTAGGCATCCCTCGTGGCATGTGCCTGAGGGGCTGTCCGGCTTACATGGCCTTCAGTCTGTATTCCGCATCGGTAGGCGGTAAGGCTATTTTGCAAGAAAACTGACTGATTGACATTTATTGGAGTCTGCCGCAGTGTGCGTGGGGGGTCAATACTCATTCTTCGCCTCCCAGCTCCTGGCGATCAGGGGTTGTGCTATTACCTACTACAAGCAAGAGGAATCTTCATGGCGTCGGTGCTCGAACGTACAGCGATCATCTCCGGTATCGGTCAGTCGGCCGTGGGCCGCAGGTTGGGTCGCACGGGTCTGGACCTTACGCTGGAGGCCATCTTCGCCGCACTTGAGGATGCGGGACTGGATCGTGCCGATATCGATGGGGTCGCTAGCTGGCCCGGCTATCGCGCTGACATGCCGGCCTTTTCCCCAGTGTCCATCGGCCAGATCAAGGAGTCCCTGGCACTGGAGCTTAACTGGTACAGCGCGGGCAACGAAGCCACTCAGATGAGCGCCCTGATCAATGCCTGCATGGCCGTGGCCTCTGGCCAGGCTCGGCATGTGCTAGTGTTCCGCACGGTCACCGAGTCCAGCGCCCTGGCCCAGGGCGTGCGCTCCAGCACGGTGGGCGGGGAACTACGAATTTCTGGGTTCGGCGAGTTCCTAGTGCCGTTTCAGGCGACATCGGCGGCAAACTGGGTAGGCCTGGCCGCCAGCCGCTATTTCCATGAGTTTGGCACCCGGCGCGAGCAACTGGCGGCCATTGCCATCAATGCTCGGCGTAATGCGGCGCTTAACCCAAGCGCAGTCTATCGCGAGCCTCTAAACCTGGATCAGTACATGGCAGCGCGGATGATCTCGACACCGCTATGCCTGTTCGACTGCGACGTGCCGGTGGACGGTTCCACCGTGATGATTGTTTCCCATCGCGATACGGCGGCCGATCTGCGCAGCAAGCCGGTGTTCGTCGAGTCCATCTGCGGCACCTTTACCGGGCACGATGCCTGGGATCAGATGGACGACCTTACTCGCTACAGCGCCGAGGCTTGCGGCAAACGCTTGTGGAGTCGGACCGACTACAAACCGGCGGACGTTGACTTGGCCGAACTCTACGACGGTTTTAGCTTCCTCACCCTGCTCTGGTTGGAGGGGCTGGGCTTCTGCGGGCGGGGCGAGGCGGCGGCCTTCGTCGAAGGTGGCCAGCGCATTGCTTTGGACGGTGAGTTGCCTTTGGCCACTCACGGCGGTCAGCTTTCGGCCGGACGTCTGCACGGCCTGGGGCATGTCCATGAGGCAGTGGTGCAGTTACGTGGGCAGGGTGAAGCGCGTCAGGTACCGGGCAACCCGAAGCTGGCAGTGGCAAGCAATGGTGGCGGCCCGCTTGCTGGCGCGGTGTTGCTGTCGCGCGAGTGAATTCGCCTCTGCTTTGCGCCGGCTCGCTTAGTTGGGGCGGCGCCACTTTGCTGCGCGAAAGAACAATAAAAAATCAAGGAGATGGGCATGAAAGTCCTGCTCGCCGCATTGTCGTTCGTCTGCCTGCAAGCACAACTTTTTGCCGCTGAGCCCTTGGTGATCGGCCTGAGCTACCCGAGCACGGGGAGTTACAAGTGGGAGGGGCTATCACAGAAGCGAGGAGCGCTGATGGCGGTGGATGAAGTCAATCGTGCCGGGGGCGTACTGGGGCAGCCACTTAAACTGGTCAGCCAGAACAGTGGCGCGGATCCTGAAAAAGCAGCGGCGAATGTCACACATCTGGCCAAGGAAGGCGCGGTGATGGTCATGGGCGGTGCGGCGAGTGATGAAGCCATCGCAGCCGGAGAGCGTGCCCGGCAGCTACGTCTACCGTACTTCGTGCCCTCAGCCTATGCCAACCGGGTTACTGGTCGCGACGGCCATCCCTATCTATTCCGCGAAGGCGCGAGCGCGCGGATGGCCAATAACCTGTTAATGGAGTACCTGGAGACCATTCTGCCTGGCAAGCGCTACTTCATTATCACCACTCACGACATCATTCCCAATGGTTGGAGCGGCAGCCTGGGCGACGCTTCGCGCAGCAAGGACGTATCCAACCTTAACCACTATCGAGAGGCCATCAAGCAGGCGGCACAGAGCAAGGCCGAAATACTGATCCTGATGCTCTACGGTACAGATGTGGTCAATGCGATGCGCATCGTCAATGACCTGCATCTCAAGGAACGTATGTTAGTGGTGGTGCCCAGCCTCAACCAAGACATGGTCGATCAGGCCGGTCCGGCCCTGATGAGCGGTGTGCTGGGTACGGACACCTGGACCTGGCAGGTGCCGGAACGTGAAAACAGTCCGCGCGGTAAGCGCTTCGTTGCCGACTACATCGCGCGCTACCAGAGCTATCCATCCAGTGCCGCCGCGTCCTCTTACGGGATAGTCCTGCAATGGGTAGACGCGGTGGCACGGGCCGGTAGCGTCGAGTCCTCTGCGGTGATCGCCGCCCTCGATGATCACCCATACCGTCTACTCAAGGACGAGCAGAAGTGGCGCGCCCTGGATCACCAGAATCTGCAAAGCATCTACGTGGTCAAGGTGAAACCTCGGGCCGAGGTGCTCAAGGACGATCTGAAGCAGGACTACTTCGAAATCCTTTCCTGGATGGAGGGAGGGCTGGCTGCACCGACCGCCAAGGAAGTGCTCTGGGAACGCAGTCCGGAAGGACCAGAGTAAGAATGCCTGTCGGTCTCTAAAGATGTAGTTAGGAGTAGAAGTCGACAATATGTTTCTTTTTGGTAACGGAAATATAACAGCAATCAGGTGCCTGCAATGCAAGAGCGATATGACTACGTCATAGTCGGTGCGGGATCGTCGGGCTGCGTATTGGCCAATCGACTGTCCGTGGATCCTTCAGTATCGGTGCTGCTGGTAGAAAGTGGTTCCGCCGACAGTGATCCGATGATCAGGATGCCGAGAGGCATCGGTAAATTGCTTATTGCCGGAAACAAGCACGTCTGGAACTACCAGATAGATCCTGGTAACGGCAAACCTTCCGAGCTTTGGTTGAAGGGCAGAACCCTGGGGGGATCAAGTTCCATCAATGGCATGGTCTATGTCCGAGGCACCCCGGCAGATTACGATGCCTGGGAAGCCGCTGGCTGCAGTGGCTGGGGGTGGCAGGACATCAGCCGACAGTTCGTCGCCCTAGAGGATCATAGTTTGGGCGCTGCCGAAGGGCGTGGCGCCGGTGGGCCGCTAAAGGTCAGTATCCATTCGTCAGTTTCGCCGCTCTGTGAAGCGGTGATCACTGCTGCGCAGCAGTGCGGCACGCCGCGTGTGGAGGATACCAATCATGTGGCGACGGTAGAGCAGGGTGCTTTCGGCTACCAGCCGCAGAATATCTGGCAAGGCAAGCGCTTCAGTGCTGCGCGGGCCTTCCTGCAGCCGATACGTGGGCGCGCCAACCTGACCATCCTCACGGACACCGATGTACTGAAAATCAATTTCAATGACACTCGCGTAAGCAGCCTCAGCCTGCGCGATAAGCGCGGCATGCGGGAGATCGGTATCTCTCGCGAGGTAATCCTCAGCGCCGGCGCCATCCAGTCGCCCAAATTGCTGCAGCTTTCTGGCGTGGGACCTGCAGCACTGCTGCGCGAACAGGGTATCGCCGTAGTCGCCGATCGCCCGCAGGTCGGGCAGAACCTGTGCGAGCACCTGTGCCTTCCCCTGCAGTATCGCGTGCGCCGCGGCAGCCTCAACCATGCCTTTCGAGGCGTGGGGCTGCTGCGTTCGCTGTGGCAGTATTTCGTGCACAGCCGGGGGCCATTGAGCCATGCCGCGCACGAGGCGGGTGGCTTCGTGAAGACCAGGCCAGAGCTTGAGCGCGCCGATGCGCAGATCGGCGTCAGCCTGCATTCGCTGACTGTCGACAAGGACAATCGCGTCGTTCCAGAGAAGGAGCACGGCCTCACGTTCTATTGCTATTTCACCCGGCCGGAAAGTCGCGGCGAGGTGGCGATCCGTTCTGCCGATCCAGATGCAGCCCCCTCGATTATTGCCAATTACCTGTCAGAGAAAATTGATCGTGACTCCGCCGTGTCGCTCATTCGTTGGGTTCGCCAGCTAGTCGCGCAACCGGCACTGGCCTCGCTGGTTGTCTCCGAGGAGGTACCCGGGGTGCAGTACCACACCGATGAAGAGCTACTGGAGGTGGCGATGCGGATTGGTCGCACTGCCTACCACGTGTCGGGTACTTGCCGAATGGGCAGCGATGCCGACTCAGTGCTCGACCCAGAGCTTCGCGTACGAGGTGTCAGCGGCGTGCGCGTAGTTGACACCTCGATCATGCCGAGCCTGCCGTCGGGCAACACCAATGCCCCGGCTATGGCCATCGCGCTGCGCGCGGCAGAACTCATCACCGGCAGGTACGCGGATGGCCGACCGCTGGCTGAGGTGCCACGCGAACTTCTGCGCAGTCACCAATAAACCGATAAGAAGGGCTGAACAATGGCAACCCCTTTCACGGACATCAGGCGATTCCTTATCGGCGGCGAGTGGGTAGAACCCTCGCAGGGTTACGAGCCGATCTTTAATCCGGCCACAGAAGAGTGTCTCGGTGAAGCCCCCTTGGCCGGCAGCGTCGAGGTGGAACAGGCCTTGACTGCGGCGCGTTTAGCTTTTGACGAGGGGCCATGGCCAAGAGTGTCCATCGATGAGCGAATCGATACCATTCGCCGCTTTCGAGCGGCCATCGTCAACCGCGAGGGTTTGATCAAGCAATTGCTGATCGCAGAAGTCGGCGCGGCGCAGCTGTTGATGAACAGCGCGCAATACAACGGCGCGCTGGAGGGAATCGATTATGCGATCAAGCTGGCGCAGCGTCTGGAGCCCGAAGGCGTTGCCATCGAGCTCAAGCCGAATCCCTTCGACCCGTCGTCCGGGGAGCTGCTGGGGTCGGGCGTTGTGGTGCAGGAGCCCTACGGCGTGGTAGTCGGCATCACGCCGTACAACTATCCGTTCATGCTCAATGTGCTGAAGGCGGTGCCGGCTTTACTGACCGGCAACACCGTGGTGCTCAAGCCTTCGCAGTTCACCCCGTTCTGCGGCCTGTTGCTGAACGAGATCATTATCGAGGCAGGTCTACCCCAAGGCGTGCTGAGCGTCATCAACGGCGGCCCGGAGGTGGGCACAATCCTCACCGAGGATCCACGCGTCGATCTGGTGACCTTTACCGGTTCGGACAAGGTCGGGCAGGCGATTATGCGTCAGGCGGCGGGGACTCTGAAAAAGGTCCATCTGGAGCTGGGTGGCAAATCCGCGATGATTGTCCGCCAGGACGCCGACGTGCAGAAGGCTGCCGCCACCGCCGCCTTCAACATGTCGATGCATGCAGGACAGGGCTGTGCGCTGTTGACCCGTTATATCGTGCACAACTCAGTCCGTGCGGCCTTCATCGAGGCGGTGAAAGGTGTGCTCGGCCATCTCAAGATAGGTGACCCGGCAGACCCGACGGTAGTCGTCGGTCCGCTGATCCGCGAAAGTGCGCGGCTCAAGACCGAGCAGTACGTGCAGATTGGCCTCGATGAAGGGGCCAGCCTGGTGAGTGGCGGTCGGCGTCCAGCCCACCTGGCTAAGGGCTTCTTCCATGAGCCGACGCTGTTCGACAACGTCGACAACGCCTCGCGCCTGGCCCAGGAGGAGGTCTTCGGCCCGATCGGTGTGGTCATCGGTTTCGACTGCGACGAGGAGGCGATCCGGCTGGCCAACGACTCCAAGTTCGGTCTGAGCGGCGCGGTGATGTCTGCCGATCGCCCTGCTGCCTTTCGCATGGCAATGCAACTGCGCACTGGCGGTGTGACGATCAATGGCGGGACCGGCGACTTCTTCGTCAAGGCTCCCTTTGGAGGCTACAAGCATTCGGGAGTCGGCCGCGAGCTGGGCAAGGACTGGTTGAAGGCGTTCCTTCTAGAGAAATCCATCACTTATCCCATTTGCTGATCGTCACGAACGGCAGCGCCGGGTGGAATCCTGCGGTTTCGCGGTGCCCGGCCCAGCGTGGCACTCCGTTGTCGTGACACCGAGTTTTGTGCGGGCCTGGCGGCAGCGTACGAGGTGATAGCAATGAGCGAGTCTTCCTGCGCCATCGACCCGGTGGCCTTGAATTCGGTGGTACCCCCACTCAAGGGTTTACTCATCCTGTGCGGGGTGGCGGCCTTCATGCTGCTGGCCGGTGCATTGGACATCCGCATGCAGTGGAGCGGGGTTCTATTTCTCTTTTACTGGACTGGGTCGAGCAGGCACGCCCGGAGCGGTTCCTGGCCAACTGCTGTGGCGCCCTGGTTTGCCTTGTGTTGTTGCTGTTGCGTCGCAGAGCGCTCGCGCAATCATGCTTGCGCGCCGCGGAGAGACGGGATGCAAGCACTGACTTGCAATGCTTGAAGCCTACCGCTGGTGTTCCAGTGCGCCGCGGACCCGCACCGCACCAGCATCCTCGCCGCCATCCTCCTGAGCAGCCGGACGCGGATCACGAATCGATCGTCGAGGCCTGCGTCTTCACCCATTGCGTCAACCGACAGACGCTCGCCGCGTTGCGCGAGTGCCTGCTTGAGTGACCTCGAAAGTTTTTCAACAGCACCTATCCAATTAGGCTTTGACGATTCAGTGAGGGAGACGCTATGTACGACTTGATGAGTGGAGTTCGCGTGATCGAGGTGGCTGAGCACACCTATGTGCCGGCCGCAGCCATGGTGCTGGCCGACTGGGGGGCGGATGTAATCAAGGTCGAGCGGATTCAGGGGGGCGACTCTTCGCGGCATATGCGCCTGCCGGGTGCCGACGGTAAGGTCAACCCGTTCTTCGAGACCGGCAACCGTGGCAAGCGCGGTATCGCTCTGGATCTGACTCAGGCATCGGGTCGAGAACAGCTTTACCGATTGATCGATGGCGCAGACGTATTCCTCACTAACCTGCGCGCCGATGCGCGTGCGAAGTTGGGTATCGAGCCGGACGACCTGTTCAAACGTAACCCGAAGCTGATCTACGGCCGTGGTACCGGCTATGGTCTGAACGGCGCCATGGCCAACGATGGCGGCTTCGACTATCCCTCTGCCTGGTGCCGAGCTGGCGCGGCGTTCAACCAAACCTTGGCGACCGAGGCGCCGCCCAAGCAGCCCGGCTCCATCGGCGACCTCACCGGCGGTGTGACCCTGGCGGGTGCCATCGCTGCCGCCTTGTTCCGCCGCGAGCGTACAGGTAAGGGGGCGGTCGTCGACAACGCGTTGTATATGGTCGGCACCTACCTGATGTCGCAGTCGCTGCTGGCCACCAGTATCGGCGTGCCCACCATCCCCATCGAGGGGCAGAAGGACAGCTCTTTTCCTCTCGCCAACAGCTACCGCACCCGCGATGCCCGCTGGATTAACCTGTGCCTGCTGATGGAGAAGTGGTGGCCTGATTTCGTCTCGCATATCGAACGCCCTGATCTGCTCGACGATCCGCGCTTTAAAGACGGCGCAGCTCGCCATGCCAACTCCCGCGCCCTGATAGGCGAGCTGAACGAGGTGTTCGCCACCCGCGACTATGCCGACTGGTGCGCGCGTCTGAAGACTCTGGAGGGGGTCTGGGCGCCGGTCCAAAGTCCGGCAGAGGTGCTTGCCGATCCGCAGGCCCTGGAAAATGGCTTCGTCAGCCCAGTCCAGATTGATGCAGAGGCGTATTATCTGGTCGGGGTATCACCGGCGCAGTTCGATGAACAGCCCATCGGCAAGCTCAAGGCCGCTCCCCGTTTTGCGGAGCACACCGATGAGGTGCTGCGTGAAGCAGGCCTGAGCGATGAACAGCTCGCTGCCCTGCGCGAAGTGGGTGCAATTCGATAGGAAGGTCGACCATGCAGTGGGCTGTCGAAGGGCTGCTGGAAAGTGTCTAGCTGGCGGTGAAGGTTGCGACGATGCTGCAGGTTTCGGCCGGATGGCCGGCGCATCAGATAGTAAGCTGCCGCTCAATACCTATGGCGGGCAGGCAAGGGACCGTTGGGGGGTGAGGCGGGGGCGCGGCAAGTGCCGGGAAGTCCGCAGGCTACAGCGGATTCCACTGGCGGCGGAGCGCCGGGTGGGGCTTTGCTGATTACTTGCCGACGGGACTGCTCTGCTCGCCCCGTCACTCGTTGCGTGGTGGCGCATAGCCGGCAAGGAAGAAACGCACCAGCTCGCGCAGGTGGGACTCCAACTTATCGGCGGGCACCACCACGCCCATCAAGCGCTCATGGGCTCTGCCGGTCAGGGTCGCAAAGATGATGGCGGCGTCCGCTGTATCCGTCATCCGTAGCACGCCTCGATCATTCAGCCACTGGAAGTATTCGGTGAGAGGTCCCATGAAGCCCTTCATGACATCTTCGCGAAATTGCAGGATAAGCTCGGGAAACCTGGCACCCGCAAAGGCGCCCAGGCGGCTCATGGCGATTACCCTGGGCGAGCCCAGCTTCTCGTGGAACAGCTTGGCCAGGTCATATAGCGCATCCTCGACGGGGCGCTGTCGGTCGAGGAAACCGAGGTCCAAGTCGAAATCATTGGCCAGGTGGTTCAGGGTGGCTTCGAACAGCGCCTCCTTGCTGGGGTGGCGGCGATACAGTGCGGGCTTGGTTGTGTTGCCGGCGGCGACGATACGTTCGATGTTGGCATCGGTATAGCCGTATTGCAGGAACTCGGCCGACGCGGCTTCTAGCAGGGCGAGATCCAACTTCTTGCGGGGTCGCCCCCTGGTTCTAACTGACATGAGGTGCCTTTATTCTATTGGGTCCGCAGAGAGCCATTTTGCCAGCAAAGTGCCCCTTGCCGCTCGCCATGTGCGGCAATGCTGCCGTCGATCATGAGGTCGGTTGCCGATGAAGAACCCGGTAGCAGGCCAGGGCGGCCAGCTCGTCACTCGGGTTTATCGCTAGCTGTGCTTCTTGCTTGGCGGACAGCGCGACGATCTGCGCCGCCGTGCTGACTATCACCAGACCTAAGGAGCCGGGGACGAGGTGCTCGGAGAAACTCTCCAGCAGCTGCGCGTTACCCTGCAGGTTGGCCTGGTAGATGCGGCCGGCCGACCCTGGGTTAGCGAAACTGCCGCTGTGTGCAGCAACTGACGGTGGGCCGCCCGCGAGGCGGCGAACTCAAGGTGGCTATGAACTCGTTACTACCCAGATACGCAGCCAGGCCCATGGCGACCCAATCCTGTGACTATTGTGAGTGATCGGTGCATAGGCGTGTCTTCATTTGATTGGACAGGGTGTGTCTAGATTGAGCGAAGTTCCAGTAAATCGATGTTCGCCTCGCGCGGCAGGGGCAGCGCCGCGACCAGGGCTTGGGCCTCCGTGGCGGGCGAAACACCGGCCCCGGTGAAGTTCAGGTGCCCTGTTTTCGTAATGCTGTCGATAAACTGCTCCAGGCGCCCCGGTGGCCAGCTTTTGAGGCTGGCGTTCTCACGGGTCATATGACCTGCACGGAAGACTATGACGCGGATGGTGTCTGGACCTAGCTCATTGCGCAGCCCGGCGGAGAGGATTCCCAGCGCGCTCTTGGCGGCGTAGGCAGACAGGAACGGGAAGGGGGTGCGGGTGCACTCGGGCGAGACGTTGACGATGTCGCCGCCGCAGCGCCTGTGCATGAGTGGGATGGCCGCATGTATGCAATAGGCCGGGCCCAGTAGATGTGTCGGGATCTGTCGCCCCTCGTGGCTCGGCAAGCATGCGGTGATCTCTTGTTATCCTTACTTGCGCTGATTTCCTTGCAGGTAAGGAGTGATAGGGGATGTCGCTTGGTAAGCTGTCGAATCTTTAGTTGTGTTGCTTTCTGGGAACGAATAAATACAGCAACCAAGAGAGGGCCACAGATGACGATCATAAGCTCCATTCAGCATGGCGACGCTAAGCAGCGGGTCGAGGCGGGGGCCGGCCTGTCACTGATGCATGTGGCCCAAGCCGGTCAGGTGCCGGGCATCCTCGGCGACTGCGGTGGCAGCTGTTCCGGCGCCAGCCAATGGCGAACGGTTAATGCTGGGCTCTGCCCTGCACGTACTGCCGAGCAGTCGGTTGGCTTGCCAAGTGATCCTCAGCGAGGCGCTGAATAGTCTGGCTGTTAGGTTGCCGGAGTCACAGTTTGATGATTACCCCGCTCTCCGGGAGCGGGGGCTGGCGTGGTGGTGTGTTTCCCTAGGGAGAGGCGGGCTTACCCTGCGTGATATAGATCCCACTCCCCAGTCACTGGCGAGCGGCTCCAGCCACTGGAGGCGATGGCGCCACCGTCCACCGGCAGGGTCAGCCCGGTGACAAAGGTGGCCAGACCCGACACCAGGAAGATCACTACGCCGGCCAATTCGTCGGTGGAGCCGACCCGGCCCATGGGGATGTAGCGATCGCGCGCAGCGCGCCCTGCTTCGCCGGCGGCTTCGAAGTAGGGCGCATGGCCTGGGGTGAGGATCATGTCCGGGGCCAAGGCGTGCACGCGGATCTGGTGCTCGGCCAGTTCCAGCGCCATGGAACGGGTGAAGCTGATCATGCCCGCCTTGCAGGCGGCGTAGACGGCGAAGCCTGGGGCCGCTCGCAGGCCTTCGCTGCTGGCGATATTGACGATGGTGCCGCCGCGTCCACCGGCGATCATGGCCTTGGCGGCCGCCTGGGTGGCGGTGAGCATGCTAATAAAGTTGAAGTCGATGTGTTTGCGCCAGCTCTTCTCGGATTGTTCGAGGAAGGCCCTCTTGCGCACGCCGCCGGCATTGTTGATCAGGATGTCCAGGCGGCCGAAGTGTTTGACTGTCTGCTCCACCGCCGCACGAATCTGCTCGCCATGGTTGACGTCGGTCTGCAGGAACATGGCGTCACCACCTTGCTCCCGAATCTCGGCTACCAGACGCTCGCCGCCGCTGATGTCGATATCGGCGATGGCCACGCAGGCGCCGAAGTTAGCCAGATTCTGGGCAACGCCAGCACCGATGCCGTTGGCGCCGCCGGTAATCAGCGCCACCTGACCGTCGAGATGAATGTCCTGAGGGGTCATAATTTGTCTCCTGTCCGTCAAACGGTTAGTGCCGCAGTTCGGCTCGGCCGTTGTTGATCACTATGACGTCACGCTCGACTGCACGGACGCGAAAGGCGATTTCCTGGTCTTTGACCCATATCTCGGTGCGGAAGGTTTCGCCCGGATAGGCCGGTGCGGTGAAACGACCGAAGATCGAGGCAATGCGACTGCCATCGAAGGCGCACACCGCCTGCATGATGGCGCGCCCGGCGATACCCCAAGTGGCCAGGCCGTGCAGGATCGGCCGCTCGAAGCCGGCCTTGCGCGCCACTTCCGGGTCGGCGTGCAGCGGGTTCCAGTCGCCGTTCAGGCGGTAAAGCAGGGCCATGTTCGCAGCAGTCGGCAGCTCGATGCAGTGGTCCGCTGGGTGCTCGGGGACTTGCGGCGGTGGCGGCACGCTGCGTTGCGGACCGCCGAAGCCGCCGTCGCCACGGGCCAGCATGGTCTGGGTGATAGTGCACAGCGCATCGCCCGTATCCTGCTCGATAATGCAGCGCTCATAGGTGATCAGCGCACCCTTGTCGGCACCCTTGTCGATGATGTCCACCACCCGCGACTTGCCGATCACCTTGGCCTCGACCGGCAACGGCTTGTGCAGGGTCAGGCCCTGCTCGGCATGGACGATGCGCACCCAGTCCAGTCCGGTGTTCAGGGTGCGCGGCCAGTAACCGGGGTGGGCCAGCACCACGCCCATGGTGGGCACTGCATGCAGGTCAGCCTCGTAGACCAGGGGCAGCTGCTGGGCGTCCAATGGATCGCTGGCGTAACCCAGGCTGAGGGCGTAGAGGATGCTGTCCTTGTGGGTATAGCTCTGTTGGGTGTCGGGAATCTGTAGCTCGAGGAGTTTTTTGTAGTCGATGGCCATTGTGGGGTCCTGTGGTCGGGCGTGCGGGGTCAAGGGCGCGGACTTGCAGCCAGCAAGGCGCGCAGGGTGCTGATCAGGGCGAGCGGCTGGTCGAACATCAGGTGGTGGTGGCCAGTGGGTATGACGATGGGACCTCGTCCATTCGACAGCGCCTGGACAATGCGCTCGGCACGCTCGCGGTTGACCACTACGCTGCGCTCGCCGTAGAGATAGTCCACCGGGCAGTTGACGCGCGCGAGCATCTGTCCTCCATCGGCTTCCCGTGCCCCGCCTGGCGGCAGTCGAGTGTCGAACTTCCAGCGCCAGCCGTTCTCACTGCGCCGCAGCGAGTGGGCGGCGACATGCTCCACTAAACACGACATGGCGTCGGCCTGGGCTGGAAGCAGGCGGAACCTGGCTGCCGCGCTTGGCAGGTCGGCATACACATGATCGCCGCGTACCTTCACCGGCCCGGCCGGTAGGCTCTCACCCTCGAACAGCACATAGCTGTCGACTATCACCAGGCGCTCGAACAATTCCGGGCGCTCACCGCTGGCGCGCAATAGGCGTGAGCCGCCATAGCTGTGACCGACGGCCGTGACTGGGGTGTCGCTGACGTGTTCGGCCACCGCTGCGATGTCCCGGGCGAGGGTGGTCGAGTCGTACTGCTCGCGATGGGCGCTATCGCCCATGCCGGAAAGATCCAGGGCGACCACGCGATAGCTCTCGGCGAACCAGGGCGCGATGAAGTCCCACCAGTGCGCATGGCCGCGAAAACCGTGGACGAACAGCAGGGTGGGTTTGTGCTTCTGGTCGAGACTCCAGGACAGAAAATGCAACCTGGAGCCGTTGGCTTCGAGGTAGTGCGATCTGCCTGGTTGTCCCAGAGCCCAGTCTACCCACGCGGGGCGGTTGGAGGATGCGGCGAGGAGGTTGAGGGTTGACTCGCTCATGTGAGGGCCTTATCCGTTGCGGAACTGGGAAGCATGAAGTGCCAGGGGACGAGTACGGTCGGAGCCTGATGTGATCATGCGTTAGGCAGGTTGGGTTGAGCGGCTTGCGCCCGTTCCAGGCATGGGTTAGTTTAGCTGTTAACTGATATTATGTTAGTTATGTGAGCCGAGTCCAGAACAATGCGGCCAGCTTCAACTGGCCGCCAACGGAGTAGCGTAATGGAGCAGTTTCCTCGAGGCCGTGTGGCCATAGTCGGTGCGGCCACTTATGGTATGGGCGAATCTCCTGGGATGCGCCCGCTGGACCTGGCGGCCCAGGCCGCCGTGATGGCGTTGAAAGATGCGAACCTGGCGCTGGCCGACGTCGACGCGCTCTTCGTATGCACGCCGGACGATGCCCTCTCCGGGCTGAGCGCTGCGGAGTACTTGGGGATCACCCCACTCTTCACGGAAAATAATCGCACTGGCGGTTCGGCCTTCCACTCCCATGTGATCACTGCCAGCCTGATGCTGGAGGCCGGTTACTGCGATACTGCGCTGATCATCTATGGCAGCAACCAGCGCACCGCCTCCGGTGGCCTGGTGTCGATGCGTCTGCCATCGCCCTACGAGAAGCCCTACAAACCGCTGACGCCGCTGTCCTCCTACGCCCTGGCGGCGTCGCGGCATATGCATGAATATGGCACCACCCGCGAACATCTGGCCGAAGTGGCAGTGGCTGCGCGCAACTGGGCCAGGCTCAATCCCGAGGCTTTCGCCCGTGATGAGTTGAGCATCGAGGATTGCCTCAAGGCGCGCATGGTCTCCGACCCGCTCAGTGTGCGTGATTGCTGCCTGGTGACCGACGGCGCTGCGGCGATCGTTCTGACCCGCGGCGACCGCGCGCGTGACCTACATGCGCAGCCCGTTTACGTGTTGGGCGCGGCAGCTGCCACCTGGTACTCGGGAGTCGACCAGTCCGGCGATCTCACGGTCACCGCCGCCCGCGAGTCCGGCCAGCGTGCTTATGCCATTGCCGGTGTGGGGCCACAGGATATCGACGTGGTGCAGCTCTACGATGCCTTCACCATCAACACCATTCTATTCCTCGAAGACCTGGGCTTCTGCCCGAAGGGTGAGGGGGGGCGCTTCGTCTCGGGAGGTAACATCGGCCCTGGTGGATCACTGCCGGTGAACACCAACGGCGGCGGCCTGTCCTGCTGTCACCCAGGGATGTATGGGTTGTTCACCCTGGTAGAGTCCTGTCTGCAATTACGCGGTGCTGCCGGTGAGCGCCAGGTGCCGGGCGCACGGTTGGCCTTGGCCCACGCCAATGGCGGCACCCTGTCCAGCCAGGCGACCATGATCCTGGGCACGGCGGACACCCTGTAAGTCGATTAGCCATCCATCAGGCCGCCGGCCCAGACAACGTATTGCGGAGAATTCGAACCATGAGTGTCACTGCCAGTCTGTCCCAGATGCGTTACGTGCGCACCGAAATACGCGACCGTATCGCGACCGTTACCCTGGACCGCGCACCGGTCAATGCCCTGGACTCCGTGGCCGTTCGCGAGCTGACTGCCACCTTTAACGCACTGGCGCGCTCGACCGAGGCCAGTGTGATTGTCTTCACGGCCCCCGGTGAGAAGGTTTTCTGTGCTGGTATCGATTTGCATGACTCAGCGCGTCGGCATGCCCGGCAGTTGACCGAGGGTGACAGCAGCATCGATCTGCTGGACCCAGGCGCAGTGGTGCGCGAGTGTTTCTGGGCGATTCTGGAATGTCCACTGCCGGTGATTGCCGCGGTCAACGGCAAGGCCATTGGCGCCGGGTTGGTGCTGGTGGCCAGCTGCGACATGATCGTCTGCTCGAGCAACGCCAGCTTTTCCGTGCCCGAGATAAAGGCCGGCGTGTTGGGCGGTGCGCGACACCTGCAGCGCCTGGTTGGCCCGTTCAAGACGCGGCGCATGTTCTTCACCGGAGAAGCAGTGCCGGCCGAGGAGTTCTATCGCCTGGGCGCAGTGGAGGCGGTGGTGGCACCGGCAGAACTGATGGCCACGGCTCAGGCGCTGGCGGCGCAGGTCGCGCGCAATAGTCCGATCGGCTTGCGTCTGGGCAAGGAGTCCCTGAGTCGGGTGGAGGACTTGCCGCTCAAGGACGGTTACCGCATCGAGCAGGACTACACAGGCCGGGTCACGCGTTATAACGACTCCCTGGAGGCCCGCAAGGCCTACATGGAGAAACGCGACCCGGACTGGTCTTGGTCCTGATCCTGATCTTGATTTTGTGAGGCCGCCCAGGCAGCCGGTACTTCCACGTTTCGCAGCAGGTAGACAATAAAAATGAAAGCATTCCAGGTTGAGTGGACGCGAGCCGAGATCGAGCGCGTCACTGCAAAGGTTGCCGATTGCCGGCTCCCGCCAGCTCCCGCCGATGCCGGCTGGACGCTGGGTTGTGATGCGGACTTCCTCGCTGGCCTGCAACGCCATTGGGTCGAGGCGTTCGACTGGCAGGCATGCATGGACAGGTTAAACCGCTATCCGCAGTATCAGGTGGAGATCGGCGGCCAGCTGGTACACTTTCTTCACGTCAAGGGTGAGGCCGAGGGGCGCCGGCCTTTGTTGCTGACCCATGGTTGGCCGGGGTCGCATTTCGAATTCTGGCAAGTCGTCGAGCCGCTGGCCTACCCCTCTAGGCATGGCGGCAAGGTCGAGGACGCTTTCGACCTGATTATTCCCAGCCTGCCAGGCTTCGGTTTCAGCGGAAAACCGGCCGGGGTCGGCTCCCAGCGGCAGACCGCAGCCTTGTGGAACAAGCTGATGACCGAGGTGCTCGGCTATAGCAAGTACCGCGCTCAGGGCGGCGATTGGGGTGCCATCGTCACGTCCTGGCTGGGCCTGGACCACGGCGCGAATGTAGAGGGCATCCACCTCAACATGCTGGGCTTTCGCTCGCTGGTAGCGCCGCGGAACGACGCCGAGAAGGCCTGGCAAGTGCGCTCGGAGGGCGCCCAGCGTGGCTACAGCGGCTATGCCGCCGTGCAGATGACCAAGCCGCAGTCCATCGCCTGGGCCACCGCGGACAATCCCATGGGGCAGGCCGCCTGGATCGTCGAACGCTTCCATGATTGGGCTGACCTTGGTCGTCGTCCGTTTGAGGAGGTGTTCAGTCTCGACAGCTTGCTGACCAATATCCTGATCTACGTGATGACCGGAAGCTTCACCAGCGCCGCCTGGTTCTATCCAGGAGTGGTTAGGGATGGTTTCACCTTGCTGCCGGAAGGCGTGCGTTGCGAAGTGCCTACGCATTTCCTCGCATGCATGGGCGATGCGCTGGCGCCTGCACCACCGCGCAGCCGGGTGGAGCTGGTTTACAACCTTGCCGGCTGGAGCAGTCTGGGAGAGGGCGGGCACTTCGCCGCCATGGAGGTTCCCGGCCCCTTCGTCGAGGATATCCGACGCTGGGGCAGGGGCTGACTACCGACTCTCATTAGCTTTAATAACACCTGTCGAACGTCATCACGGCGGCAGTTGACTGCGGTCTGCTATGGGCATATAAATAACACTAAGTCATTTATTGCGTCGGTTTTTTGCATATAAACGCGCTGGCAAGTACCTGAGTATGTACCGGGTGCATCACATGACAATAAGAGGAATAGTGGGATGAAAGTCCGCCGACCCGTCTTCGATTTTTCCAGCATTCACCCGCACTGGGCACCTGTGCGCGAGTTTGCCCAAAGCTACAATGCCTTCTCTACAGTGCCCGCTCATATCGAGCCTTTCCTAGTCAAGGTTATGATGCGGGTCAAGGACGAACTGGGCGATAAGCACAAGGCGTTGCGTGAGGACATCGAGGTCTTCAACAAGCAGGAAGTGCAGCACTGCAAGCAGCACGTGGCCTTCAACAAGATGCTCTATGCCAACGGCTATGCCGGCATGGAGGAATTGGAGAAGCCCTACCGCGATGACTACGCCAACTTCCTGGAGAACAAGTCGCTGCGTTTTAATGTCGCTTATTGCGAGGGCTTCGAGGCCATGGGGTCATCGGCCGGCCAGGTGTTCTTCGAGGAGCTCGAGGAGTACCTAGAAGGTGCTGATCAGTCTGCGGTGGATCTGTGGAAGTGGCATCTGGCGGAAGAGTTCGAGCACCGCGAGGTCTGTTTTCAGGCTTATGAAGCGCTCTACGGCAAGGGGCTGTTCGCCTATCTGTACCGGGTGTGGGCGTTCATCTTCGCAGTCAAACACATCGGCGGCCATACGGCCAAGGTTGCGGCCTACCTCAATGGGGTCGACCGTGATGCCATGACCCCGGATCAGCGCGAGCGCTCGATTGAGCGGCAGAAGACTTTGAAAGGGAAGATTGCCAAGGCCAGTCGCAAGCGCTTGCTGCGTGTGCTCTCGCCCTTCTACAACCCGGGCAAAATGGTTCCGTCTCCGGGCATGGCGGCGTTGCTGGCGCGCTTTGGCTAAGCGGATCGGGTATAGACAACGGGGAGCCTAGGCTCCCCGTTTCTTTGCGTGCAGCCTGCCCAACTCTCGGCGTATATGGTTTCCTGCGGGTGCTTGACCGTGGGGTGGCGCCACCCCTCGGCTTTGGCGCCGTCAGGCCTGTGCGGTCAGTGCCTCGACCTGCAGGATCGCCGTTTCCAGTTGGACGGCATCCACCGTTGGCGCGAAGCGCGCCGCGCTGGGGCTGACCATGGATTTATCGGCCAGTTCACGGATCTCCTGTGCGGAAGGTTTTTCCAGGCCGAAGTCTGCGAGGCACGTAGGCAGCCCAATTTCCCGATAGAAGGTACAGAGTTCGAGGATGTACTCGGCGCTGCGTTGTTCCATCGCCAATTGCACCAGTAGGCCGTAGGCAACATGGTCGCCGTGAAGGGTGCCACGGGCCCGCTCCAAGTAGGAAAAACCGCGCGCCAGCGCGTGAGCCAGTGACAGGCCGCCGTTCTCGAAACTCAGGGTGCTGAGCAGAACAGCGGCCTCCACCAGGGCTTCCAGGTCGTCGTTGACTTGGTGCTGTTCGACCGCACGTATGGCGCCGACAGCGTGCTGGCGGATGATTCGGTAGCAGGCGTCAGCGGCCATCAGGCCGGTCAGCGAGGCCGGCGTGCCGAGCAGGGTCGTCGCGCCGGCCGCGGCACAGGCTTCCGCCTCGAATTTTTTGGAAATGGCATCGCCAATCCCTGCACGCAGGAATCTCACCGGTGCATTGGCAATGACCTGGGTGTCTACCAGCACCAGCTCCGGGTTGCGTGGCAGGTGCACGATGTCCTGCATGATGTGGTGTTCATCGTAGATGGCAATGGCGGCGCTGGCGGGCCCGTCATTGGAGGCAATGGTGGGCACGCTGACAGCGCGTACGCCGAGCTTGAGCGCGACACCTTTGGCGGTGTCCAGGGCTTTGCCGCCGCCCAGTCCTACCACCATATCGGCGCCGAAGTCTCGCGCCAGTTCTGCCAAGGCGGCAATCGCGGCATGGGTGATCTCACCGGGGAAGACTTGTAGCGAGGATGTCATGCCGGCTGCCTCGAAGCTGGCCGAGACGCGGGCACCTAACAGGCGGGCCATGTCCGCATCGGTGACTACCAAGGCATGGCTGCCCAAGGGGCGGCAATGTTGGCCGAGGTCGTCCAGCGCATTGACACCCTGAACGTATCGAGAAGTTGCCGCAAAGATCCGCATGGGTGAGCTCCTGGATTGAATGGGTTATGAGTCAGTTTTACCGGGCTGTTCCTGCTCCAGGCCATCTGCAGTGCCGCTTACCGTTGGCTCGATGGGACCAGCAAGTGGTCTGGCTTCGCGTTGTATGCAGCGAGTTGCTTGCCAGTCCGTCTTCGGTGCTATACATTCTACACAGAACTGACCAAATGTCAGCTTTGAAAAACACCTACAGCCCGCATGACCTTGGAGCGCGACGATGAATTTCGCTGACTATAAGACGATGACCTTTGAACGCCGTGGCCGCGTTCTGAACGTAACCTTCAACCAGCCTGAAAAACTCAACAGCTTTGCCGGGGAGTCGCATACCGAACTGTCCTGGCTGTTCTACGACCTGGTCGAAGACAAAGAAAGCGACATCATCGTCCTCACCGGTGCTGGCCGCGCCTTCAGCGCTGGTGGTGACATCGAGTACATGCAGTGGCTGCATGACAACCCGACCGAGTTCTATCGCTGCGTTCGCGAAGCCAAGCGCATCGTCAATGGCATGCTGGAGTGCGACAAGCCGATCATCTGCAAGGTCAATGGCGATGCCATCGGGCTGGGTTCGACCGTCGCCGTGTTCAGCGACGTGATCTTCGCGGCCGACACCGCACGCTTTGGCGACCCGCATAACAACGTCGCGCTGATCAGCGGCGACGGCGGCCAGATCATGTGGCCCTACCTGATGGGCTATGCCCGCGCCAAACACTACCTGTTCACCGGTGAGAAGCTGACCGCTGCAGACGCCGAACGTTTTGGTCTGATCAACAAGGCCATGCCAGCCGCAGAGCTGAATGATTACGTTGACGCCTACGCCGACAAGCTGGCCGCCATGCCGGTCCAGTCGCTGCGCTGGAGCAAGACCACCATCAACGTGCCGCTGCGCCAGATGGCCGCCAGCATGATGGACGTGGGCATGGCCTACGAGAACATCTCCTCGCAGCATCCGGACCACGTGGAAGCCATCGCGGCCTTCCGCGAGAAGCGCAAGCCTGTATTCAACAAGAAGTAAGTGCTGATGGGCATTGCACAGGAGTACGAGCAGGCGGAAGTACCCACCTGGCTCACCTGGGCAATGCAGCGCCCGGGCCGTTCATGCTTTCTCGAGGTGGACGGTCGGCGCCTGCATTACCTGAGTTGGGGCGAGGATAAGCCAGAACGGCCGGTACTGTTGCTGGTGCACGGTATGCGTGGTCATGCTCATTGGTGGGACGCCATAGCGCCCTGTTTCAGTGAAAATTATCGTGTGGTTGCTCTGGACCTGTCCGGCATGGGCGACAGCGACCATCGTCAGAGCTATCCGGAGCAATTCGGTGCCCTGGATATCATCGACCTGATCGAAGGTGCCGGATTCGGCCCGGTGATCGGCGTCGGTCACAGTTATGGCGGTTCGCGGGTGCTACGTGCCTGCGCCGACCGTCCTGATCTATTCGAACGCTTGCTTGTACTGGATTCATTCATCCTGTTGCCCGGTGTTGAGATTCCCATCGATACCGCCAATACCGCTAGCAAGCGTTACTACCCGGGTATCTCCAGCGCCTTGCAGCGCTATCGGCTGATGCCGGAGCAACCGAACCCTGTAGTGCCGATTCTGGCGAATATCGCCCGCCACTCGCTGCGCGAGGAGGAAGAGGGATGGTGCTGGAAGTTCGACCTCAATCTTCCGATCGGTCTCGCTCATGAGGAAGCGGGCATCAGCCTGTTGCCGCGTGTCTCGCGCCCGGTGGATGTGATCTATGGCGAATGCAGCCCTGTGGTCAACCGCAAGGACGCCCAGCAGGCCGTCGACCTATTACCCCTGGGCCGAGGGCCGTTCGGTATGCCAGGAACCTACCATCACATGATGATTGACCAGCCCCTCGCGGTGATAGCGATGCTACGCGGGCTGCTGGCCTCTGGAGCGTAATATGAGTGAATTGGTCTTGCAGGAAAGGCACGGCGCCGTTGCCGTCGTGACCTTGCACAACGATAAGACCCGCAATGCGTTGTCGCGGGACATGCTGTTCGCGTTGGCCGAGTGCCTGGAGGCGTTGAACGACGATGCCGAAGTGCGAGCCATTGTGCTCAAGGGCGCCAATGGTCACTTCTGCTCGGGTGGTGATGTATCCGGTATGTCGGCCGAGCGGCCTTTGCCGGTGGGGCGCGGTCGTATGGTGCTTGGCCATCGGGTGATTCGGGCCGTTGTGGAGAGCACCAAGCCGGTGGTGGCGATGGTGGAAGGTTACGCCGCGGGTGCTGGTTTCTCCCTGGCGACGGCTGCGGATTTTGTGGTGGCAGCGCCCTGCGCCAAGTTCGTATCGTCCTTTGCCAAGGTGGGCTTGATTCCAGACCTCGGTCTGCTCTGGGCCCTGCCGCAGCGTGTAGGCCTGGCCCAGGCCAAGCGGATCTTCTATAGCGCGCGGGTGGTGGCCTCGGCCGAAGCGGCTCAGCTGGGCATAGTGGACGAACTCTTGGAAGAGGGTGTCGACCCGCTGGCGCGGAGCCTGGAGATCGCCGCCGAGTTCACCGCCAATGCACCATTGTCCGTCGCCTTGGTGCGCTCGGCCCTGGCCCGCGGCGTTACCTGTCTCGGCGATGCCCTGGATTACGAGATGGACAACCAGGCAGCACTTTATCTGACCAAGGACCATCGGGAGGCCGTGGATGCCTTTCTCAACAAGCGTGCCCCGGAATTCGTCGGTCTGTAAGCCAAGGCAGCAGGAGGTCCTGGCATCTCGACAGGGCCCCGGCTTAGACGACCGGGGCCTTCGATTTTCTGGCTTTCGGCTTCCGTGGCCTGTGCTGCCAGATGGTCAGGAACGCGGCAAACACAGTAGGGAGAAAACAGATGACCTGGCGAGTGATCGTTTGCTACACCGGCGGCGTCGGCCGCGAACTGGTGCGCCAGCTGCTGCATAACCCGGCCTTCGAGCTAATCGGCGTGCTGGTGAACAGCGAGGAGAAAGATGGACGGGACGTCGGCGAGATCGTTGGGGTCGCCCCGGTCGGCCTCAAGGCCACGCGTGATATCGCCGCGCTTACGGCTCTGGGTGCCGATGTCATGTCCTGGCACGGGCTGAAGTGGGAACCGCAGATCATCGCCCGCTTTCTTCGCGCCGGAACCAGTGTCTATTCCGGCATCGGCGGCTGGTATCTGCCGAGCCAGCCAGAACACCGGATGCTGCAAGAGGCAGCCGAACAGGGTGGCGCGGCCTTGGTCGCCGGCGGCAACATCCCTGGGCTGATCAGCGATGTGCTGCCGCTGTTCTGCTCGGGCTACTCCAGCAATATCCGCATGGTCCGGGCCATGCAGCGCAACTACATACCCCACTATCCCTCCGCGGTGCAGATGGGCCAGTACCTGGGCATCGGCCAACCCTTGCCCGAAGCACCTTTCGACCCATCGGAGGCTCCTTCAGAGATAGACCGGCTATGGATGTGGGGCATCGCCCAGTCCGCCGCCCTGGTGGCTCAGGGGCTGGGCGTGGTGATGGATGAACTGCGCCTGACCAACAAGGAATTTGGTGCGTCGAAAGCCGATATGGTTCTGCAACCCAGTGAGCTTGCAGTGGCAAAGGGCACCGTCGCCGGTGTGCGCTGGACTTTCACCGCATTCGCCGATGACCAGCCGTTCTACGAGCTGATCAACGAGCAGACCACGCGACTGGATATCGGCACGGGTTGGCGCGACTCGGAGCATGCTCCCAACTGGCGCGTGGTCATCGAGGGATCACCGACGATCCAGTGCGAGCTGGGCCTGGTGGCCGATCCCGATGAGCCCGATCATGTTGCCGCCCTGAACGCCGCTCGCGCGCTGAATTTCTTACCGCGCATCGCCGTGGCGGCACCCGGCTGGCGCAGCGTGTTGGACATACCGGCCCCGGTCGGTACCCTTGGTGCGCGCCGCCGCCCTGGCTCGTGACATCGGCACCTAGATGACGCTCAGGCCTTTTTACCGCCAACACCCATGCATGATCATGATGTGACGATCAGTCAGGATTGTTCAGCAGCGGCCAGGGAGCGTAGTCATGCTGGAACGAGGGTTCCCGGTATAGCTTGCCGGTCGAGGGAATACTACCCCGGTAGAAGGGCACGAAGCGGCGGCTGACGAAGTGCCAACCGCCAGGGCAGCGCTCCAGGATGTCTTCGTACAGGCCAAAGCAGCAGGCCAGCTCCTCCTTGTCCCTGAAACGCAGCAGCTCGGTGATGCTCCAACTGGCTCGTGCCCGGTCGCCGTCCACGTCAATCACCCCGGAGGAGGCTGTCTGGCAGATGAACTGGATGGGCTTGAGGGTGGTGGTGAGGATCTCGGCGATGGCCTGCCGACCTACAATGTCGGGGGCATAGAAGGCGGACAGAACGCCGTTTTCGGCGTAGGTGGCGGCGGCTGCCCGGGCATCGAGACGCATGATCGCGTGGCTGTAGGCGGCCGTCAGTTTCTGGATGTTCAATTCGTCGATAAGGCGCTGTTCACTGGCTGTCATGGGGTTGCCTCATGGGGGCGGTGCCGGGCGGACTGTCTTCCGGCGCGCCGGAACCGACTCGAACGGTTCAGGTTTTGCGCACGGGGCCTGGCAAGGGGTTGGCATGCCGATCCGCCCGCCAGGCGGGCAGGCCGCTAAGTGCGGGCGTGGTTCCCATCCGGGCACCTCGTTCGGCGAGTAGTTGCTGAAAATGGGCCATATCCTCGTCGGCGAAAAAGGCGCGGCCATCGCCGTTGTAGATGATACCCAGCAGTTGGGCGCCCTCCGGGCCAGCCACCCAGGGGCCGAAAGTGTCGCCATATTGCAGGTAAATATGGCTGCCCTTGGTGCACGGAACGTCGCCCACCGTTATTTCACCTTCCAGCACATACACCACATGGTCGCCGTGATGGCCATGACGTGGGGCCAGAGAGCCAGGCTCCCAGGTGTTGTAGAAACTGAAGTAGCGTGGGGTCATTTCCAGAAAGCGTTCCCACACAGAGGCTACGCGGCCGTCGTCGTACTCGATGCGTAGCACTTCGTTAGCGGGTTTGTCATCGATATGGGTGATTTTGGGGCCGCCGAGCATGCTCGATTCCTTATGTAGAGGCAGGGTGGCGGAAGCCACCCTGCGGAGCTGTCTTACATGTCGTCTTCCATGACTTGCATCGGGCCGCGCGGATAGCCTTCGGCCTCGTAGAACTGTGCGCACCACTCGCGCAGGGCGCGGTAGCCGGCCACATCGCGCTTGGCGAAGATCGGCTGCTGGCGGAACTTCTGGTGGCGCCACATGCGCGCATCTTCCTCGAACAGGCCCTCGGTCTGTGCCGACAGTTCGCGCAGATGCTGGGGCATGATGTCCGGGGATAGCGGGTCGCGCGGGAAGTAGTAGCTGACTCGCAGGTCGGAGGTCTCGTCGTCCACCGGGGTGCAGGACAGCACCAGGCGGCGGCCCAGCACACCATGCTCGAAGATGGTGAAGGACAGGCCCACCCCGGCGTTGCGCGCATGCAGGCGCAGGGCGATTTCCTTGGTGCGCTTGTTGAGAAAGCCCATCTGCGACTGCCATACCGGGGTGCTGGTGTCGAAATTGAGCAGCACCGGGTCTTCCGGAGCGTTGTGGGTATAGCGGAAGTGCGCGGTATCCGCGGCATTCTCGGTTATCAGCTGCGGATGGATACGCTCGCCCGGTTTGAACACGATGTTGTCCGGGTAGCAGGGATAGAAGTCCTTGGGGTCGGCCGGCAACTCCGGGTGGGCGAACAGCTCTGGCAGCTCCCAACCTTCACGGGGGCCGCGCCCGGCCGGGTCGTGCCAGAGGAAGATGATGCCGTGGCGCTCGACCGCATGGTACTTGCGTATCTTCTTGGGAATCTTGCGCTCCTCACCGGGGATCAGGGTGTTCTGCCCCTCGGTGCCCCACTCCCAGCCGTGGTAGGGACAGGCGATGCAGTCGCCGTTGACCTTGCCGCCGTAGCCGAGGTGGGCGCCCATGTGTGGGCAGTGGGCGTTGATCACCGACAACTCGCCCGCTTCGGTGCGGAAGGCGACCATGTCATGACCGAAGTATTTCATCGGTTTCACGCCACCTGGTGGTATCTCGCCGCTCCAACCGATCTGGAACCAGCCGGTGGGTTTCATCGATAGATTGAGCATGTTGTATCCCTCTTGTTATTGGCTTGTGGCGATGGCGAGCGGATCAGCTAATGCGCCGGCCCGGTTTCGGTAATGCACCGGCCGAAGTTGCATGAATCTGCATGCTTTCAACACTTTCGTTATTAGGTGCGTGAGGGTTTTAGTTTTGTAAGTTTATGAAAGTGCACGTTGTGGATGCTTTTTGGTGCGTTCGGTGTGTGTCTGGAACTTAGTGGTTGCGGTGAGTCGATGTCAATGAGTTATATGTTGGTAGTGTATTTATTGAATTAGTAGCAGCTAATGATTTTGCATTGATTTTATTAAATGATTGATTTAATTAATGTTTTAAAAATATTAGTGGCTGCTAATTATATATTTTTGACAGTTCTCAGGTGGCAGGGATACCTTGGCAGGTACTCATGGTGGAGTGCTGCCGTTAGTGTTTGTGTGTGCCAATGAATATAAGAATGGAGACGCGATAACAGCATTGTGCATGCGATTGCTTGATGTCCTGTTGTTCGCCAGTTTCTAGGTCATCTATCTGTGCGCTGTTCCGGTGCGCGCCACGACTTTCAACCTTGACCAGCTTGATATCTGCTTCGCTTGGGGCGCCACGGTGAAATGCACCAGTGGCGGGTAGTGGATAAGAGGGATCGTTCAAAAGTCCTGGCGACAACGGTTCGTCCGCCGCAGACCGCGCAACCGGTCACCCTGGCTGGATAGGGTGTGCTCTGAGCGGCATTGCCGGGGCACACCACTCCACCTTCATTAACTTTGATCCCTTCGTGGCGAGCAGGATCTGCCATGTTGGGATATGTCACGAGATTTCGTCATGTTCACGATTGATGAAACCGCCTCGCTGCAAGCGCCTACCTTTACTGCCTTGTTGTATGCGCGTGTGGCTGCCACGCCCGACGCTACCATGCTGCTCGCCGTCGACGGCACCTGCCTGAGCTTCGCCGGGTATGCTGGGCGCGCCGAGCGGATGGCCGCCTGGCTGTTCAGCCAGGGTATCCGGCCCGGTATGCGGGTGACCTGGCAACTGCCCACCACCCTGCAAGCGGCGGTGCTGATCGCTGCGCTGGCGAGGCTCGGCGTGGTGCAGAATCCCATCATCCATCTTTACCGCGACCATGAGGTGCGTCAGATCCTGCGGCAGAATCGCCCGGATTACTTCGTGACTGCCTTGCCGGACGACGGTTGCAGCCAGGCCATCGCAGCCAGGCAACTGGCCGCTCAGGAAGGTCTGCAAATGACGGTGCTGGAGCTGCCGGACTTCCTGCCGATCGCCGAACCGGCGAAATTGCCAGCACTGCCTTACGCTGGTGATGTGCCGGCCTGGGTGTTCTACACCTCCGGCACCACTTCGGCACCCAAGGGCGCGCTGCATTGCGACCAGGCCCTGATCGACGCCGGGCGCGGGCTGGCCGAGAGTTATCAGGTCATGCCGAGGGATATCGGCAGCATTGCCTATCCCATCGCCCATATCGGCGGCCCTATGTACCTGGCAATGTTGCTGATCAGTGGCGCTTCGGCGCTCTTGCTGCGGCAGTTCTCTCCCGCGAGCGCGCGCGAGTTGTTCCAGCGTTACGGCGTGACCCTTGCTGGTGGCTCCACCGCGCACTACCTGGGGTTGCTCAATGAGCAGGCGGGCCACCCCGGCGAGCGGCTTTATCCAACGCTGCGCGTGCTCGGCGGCGGCGGTGCGGCCAAGCCGCCGGAACTCTTCCTGCGGGCCCGGCAGGAGCTGGACGTGACCATCTGCCACAGCTATGGCATGACCGAATGTCCGGCGCTGACCATTGCTCCGGTGGACTCCAGCGACGAGCAACTGGCCTATACCGATGGCGTGCCGCGCCGCGACTTGCATGTGCGCATCGTGCAGGCCGACGGCAGCACGGCGCCGGCGGGGGTGGCCGATGAGGTGAGGGTGCGTGGACGCGGCGTGTTCCTCGGCTATATCGACCCGGAGCAGAACCGCGAGGCATTCGATGCCGAGGGCTTCTACCGTACCGGCGATTTGGCGGTGCTGCGGGTCGACGGCTACCTGACGGTCAGCGGGCGGCTCAAGGACATCATCATTCGCAAGGGCGAGAACATCTCGGCCAAGGAAATCGAGGACCTGCTGAGCAGCCATCCCAAGGTTTCCGAGGCCGCCGTTATCGGCCTGCCGGATGCTGAGTGCGGTGAGCGCATCTGTGCGGTGATCGAGCTACGCCCCGGCGCCGAGCCGCTGGAGTTCGAGGAGATGCGTCGCTACTTCGAGCAGGCCGCGGTGATGCGCCAGAAGATTCCCGAGCGACTGGAAATCATGGATCGTCTGCCGCGCAACGACGCCTTGAACAAGGTGCTGAAAAACAAGCTGCGCGAGTTGCTCGCCACGACCTGAGCCATGTGCTACGGCGCGCCCTCCGCCAGTTCCTGGCGCAGGTTGCGCAGCAGCGGGCGCAGCAGCTTGGCCAGTTGCAGGCGCTCCGCCACGCTCATGCGGTACATCGGCGAATGCTCGTGCTCGCGCTGTGAGCAGAGATAGTGGTGGATCAGTTCGCGCCCGGCGTCGGTCAGGCTGATCAGTTGCGCGCAGGCATCGTCCGGGTCCTGGCGCCGGACGATCAGGCCCAGTTGCTCGGTGCGTTCGATATGCCGCGAGGTGGCGGGCAGGGAAATGTGGCAGATCTGCGACAGCTCGGTAAGGTTCGATTCGGGGGGCGTTTCCGGGCGGTCGAGGGTTGCCAGCAGCAGTATCTCGGCGCTGTTCAGGTTGTAGCGCGCCGCCGCACGCTGCGAGAGCACTTCCAGATATTGCCCCACCAGCCTTAGGCGCACGATGATGCCGACTGACAGGCCGTCGTGTTCGGGCCAGGTCTGCTCCCAGTTTTCCATTGTCGAATCGATCTCGTCGAACTGGCGGAGGCTCGGTAGGAGCAACGGGGATTCGATGCTGGCGTCCAGCACCTTGTCGCGCAGGTTGCCGAACTGCAGCGACAGCCGTTCGAGCACTGCTGGGTTGGGCGCATAGAAATGCGTGCGGCCCTGGCGTCGTTCGAGCACCAGCCCTGCGCTTTTCAATACCTTGAGATGCTGCGATACCGCCGACTGGGTAATCGGCAGTTCGGCGGTGATGACCTTGACCGCTTTGGGCCCGTCCAGCAGCAACTCGAAGATTGCCCGGCGGGTGGCATCGGCCAGTGGGCGGAACAGAACGTCGTTGTCGGATGTAGAGGGCTGCATCGCGAACGGTCCTCGGGACAAATATGCCGAACGCCGCCTTCCCTGGCGGCGCGGTGTGCCGGGTCAGGTGCGCGAGCGCGGCATCCCTAATCCCTGCTCGGCGATCAGGCTGCGATGGATCTCGCTGGTGCCACCGTAGATGGTCATGCCGATGGACTGGCGGTAGCCCAATTCGACCAGGCCGACACCATGATCGTTATGCAACAGCGAGAAGGGCGCGCACAGCTCCATCAGGTCCACCGCGTCGCGCTGGTATTGCTCGGTGGAGAACAGTTTGGACATCGGCCCGTAAGCGGCGCGGTTCGGAGCTTGAGCCTGGACCGACCAGGTGGCGCGGTAGCACAGGTCGCGGGCGATGGTGGTATGCACCGCCACCTTGGCCAGGCGGCGACGCACGTCCTGTTCGTCCAGGCGGCCCTGTTCGCGGGCCCAGTCCACGGCGTGACGGTACATGTTCCAGAAGCTGATGCGGTACTGGTCGCCACTGTGCTCCAGTTCCAGGGTGGCGGCCATCACCGAGGTGCCGGCGTTGATTTCGCCGACCCGGTAACGATCAGGCAGGCGCACGTCGCTCAGGTAGGTGATGTTGGTGCGCTCGTCCTGCACGGTATACACCGGGTGTACCTCTATGCCCGGCAGGTCCATGGGCACCAGGAACAGGGTCAGGCCCGCGTGCTTGGGCGCGTCCGGATCGGTACGCGCAAGCAGGAAACAGTAATCGGCCAGGTTCGCCGCGGTGGTGAAGATCTTCTGCCCCTCGATCAGCCAGTCGCCGTCGGAAGTCGGCGTGGCGCGGGTCTTGGCGGCGAACACATCGGAGCCGCAGGATGGTTCGCTGAAGCCCAGGCAGGCCAGGGCCTCGCCTCGGGCGAAGCGGGGCAGGGCTTCGGCCTTGGCTTCTTCAGTGGCGAAGCGCATGACGATCTGCGCCACCTGGTTGGTGATGGGCCCGGTGATGCGCTGCCAGTTGAACGACTCGAAGACCTCCTGCAGGGCGTGCATGTCGAAGGCGGTCTTGCCCCGACCGCCCCATGCCTCCGGCCAGTGCGGGAACAGCAGTCCGGCTTCAGCCAGTTGGCGGTTGAAACCCTCGTGGTAGCCGTCCACCGAGTGGTGGGCGTGGGTCTTCAGCTCGTCGGACAGGTTGGCCTCGAAGAAGGCGCGGACTTCTTCGGCGAAGCGTGCTGCCGCGTCGCCGTAGCCGAACTCCAGGCTGACCTCGCCGGCTTCGGGCAGGGGCACGTCGACTTCCCGGCTCCACAGTCGATCGGCGATTGTGTCCAGTTCCCGCCCCGGATCGCCGGCCAGCAGGGACCAGGCGCGCGCGCGCCGGTAGTGGAGCTGGATGTCGTATTCCAGAGAAACACCGTAGCCGCCGAAACTGTGCAGGGCGCGGGCCACTGCGCGATTGGCGGACTGTCCGGCCCACCACCAGGCCATGGAGACCAGGGCGGCGGCATCCGCTTCGTTGCGCGCGATGGCCGCTACCGCGTGCCAGAGCAGCAGTTGGGCACCATCGACTTCAGTCAGCGCGTCGGCCAGCGGGTGGGCAATGCCCTGGAAGCTGCCGATAAGTTTGCCGAACTGCTTGCGTTCGCGGGAGTAGTCCGCTGCCAGTTGAATGGCCTGGCGGGAAAGTCCGGCGAGCATGGCGCCCTTGAGCAGCTTCCACTCCTCGACTGCAGCGAGGAAGGCGCGCCGGGCACTATCGCTGGAAGCCAGGTGCTGACGCTCCAGACTGGCCAGTTGGATGGCATCCAGTACCAGGCAGCTGTCGCTACCGAGGTTAGCCTGGTGTTGGCGCAGGGCCTCGCCGCGCAGGGTGAAGACACGCTTGCCGTCCAGGGCCAGCACTGCTTCGGCAGCTCCTGCGCCCGGCAGTACCAGGGGGGCTGCGCCGTCCAGTGGCTGTGACAGCAGGCTGACCACCGCGCCCTGGTTGATGCGCGCCAGTAAGTCGGCGGCCTCGGGGCTGTCCAGCTGGGACAGCAGGCGTGCCGCAGGCAGGCTTTCGGCCAGGGGCACCGAGGCCAGGTGGCGCCCTGCCTCCTCGGCCACCAGCAGGGCGTCGAGCAGGCTCATGTCGCTGCCGCCAGCTTCGGCCGGTACGCGCATCATGGGTATGCCCAGTTCCACCAGTTGCCCCCAGAGGTGAGGGTCGAAGCCGCTGGCCTCGGCCTCGCGTACTCGCGTCGGGGTGGATTCGCTGGCGAATAGCCGAGCGACCGTATCGCGCAGCATCAGTTGTTCTTCGGTAAATGACAAATTCATGGCAAACCTCAATGCGGGTGGCAGTTACTGCTCGTCTTCCATCACCTGGCGTACAGGTTGCGCAGCTCGATCTTGTTGACCTTGCCGGTCACTAGCTTGGGCAGGGCATCGACCGCGATGACTTTCTTCGGCTTCTTGTAGCTGGCGATCAGGCGACTGGCATGCTCGATCAACTCGCTTTCGCTGGCGTTGTGCCCGACCTTGAAGGTGACAACCGCACAGACACTCTCGCCCCACTTGGGATCGGGAATGCCGATCACCGCGCACTCCGACACGGCAGGGTGCTGCAACAGGGCCTCTTCTACCTCGCGGGAGTACACGTTCTCGCCACCGGTGATGATCATGTCCTTCTTGCGATCCACCAGATAAAGGAAACCGTCATCGTCGAATTTGCCCATGTCGCCGGTGTGACACCAGCCGTCACGCAGGGTTTCCAGGGTCGCCGGATGATTGTTCCAGTAGCCACGGAACATGGCGCTGCTCTGTACGATGATCTCGCCAGGCTCGCCGATTGCGCATTCGTTGCCATCTTCATCGACAATCCTGGCCAGCAGGTTGGGGTAGGGCTTACCCACCGAACCGAGGCGCTTGCGGTCACGTTCGTCGCCATCCGGGCGGTGATGCTCGGTCGACAGGCAGAACATGCAGACTTCGCTCTGGCCGAACAGGTTGACGAAGCCGCAGCCGTTGAACACCTCGATGGCGCGCTTGAGTACGGGCACCGGCATCGGCGCGGCCGAATAGATGATGGTGCGTACGCTGGACAGATCGGCTTCGGCCACATAGGGGTGGTCGAGCACCATCTGTACCATGGTCGGCGCCAGCAGCAGGATGCTGAGGTTCTCCTTCTCAATGGCCTTGAGCACGTCGAGCGGTTCGAACTGGCGCTGCAGGTAGGCGGCGCCTCCGCGTACGTGCTGCGACAGGCTGATGACCATGCCGCCGAGATGGAACATCGGCATGACGATGAGCGTGGTGTCCGGCTGCTGCATGTCGCACAGCCAGGTATCGACCTGAATCAACTGACGGTATTCGCGGTGGCCCCAGATCACCCCCTTGGGCTTGCCTGTAGTGCCGCTGGTGTAGATCAGGCAGCAGATGTCTTCTTCCCGGGCTCGTAGCGGCGGTCCGGCGGCATCGCCATTGGCGGCGAAGGTGGCCAGGCTGATCGCCCAATCGGTTGCGCCGTCGATGCAGACGTAGGTCTCGATGGAAGGCAACTGGTGGCGGATCTGCTCGATCACTGCCTGGTACTGAGACTCGAAGAAGAACAGCCTGGGCTTGCTATCGTTGATGATGCTGGCGATCTCAGCGGGCGCCAGGCGGAAGTTTACCGGCGCCAGGATGAAACCGGCCCACTGGGTGGCGGCCATGATCTCGCCGAATTCGATGGAGTTCATCGACAGGATGCCCACCCGATCCTGGTGGCGGACCCCGGCCTGGTGCAGCGCCGAGCCGATCTTCAAGGCGCTGCTCAGTAGCTGGCCATGGCTGATACGCCGGTCGTCTTGGATATAGGCCGGATCGTGGCCATAGAAGCGCGCCCGCTGTTCCAGGTCGTCGGCAAATGACAGCGGCAGATAATCACGCATAGAGACCACCTTTCAGTGGCTGATCCATGGTCATCAGGTCGGCGCTGGAGCGGTCCAGGTGAAAGTCGCTGTCGCCGAAACGCTTGTCGTATACCAGGGCGAACTTGTAGTGATGGCCGACTGCGTACTCGTCGGTGGTGCCGATGCCGCCATGCAGCTGGATGCCCTGGCCGCTGACGAAATACTGCGCGCGCGCGGTGACCACCTTGAGTCCTGATACGGCGAAGCGGCGACGTTGTACGTCACCCGCCTCGAGGGCGGAGATGGCGCTGACCAGCATCGAGCGGGCCTGGTCGGTTTCCACGAACATTTCCGACATGCGATGCTGCAGCACCTGGAATTGCGCCAGGGGTTTGCCGTATTGCACGCGAGTCTTGAGGTAGTCGGCGGTCATCGCCATCACGGCTTCCATGGAGCCGAGGCAGGCAGCACTCATGGCCAGTACGGCGTGGTCCATGGCTTCCTCGAACGCGGCCAGGGCACCGTCGCCACGCATCAGCAAGGCATCTGCCGGGATGACCACGTGATCCAGGGTGATATCTGCGGCGCGGCTGCCATCGATCAGTTCGTAGCTTTTCAGTACCGCCCCGACGGGGTGGCGGTCCACCAGGAAGATGGCGAAGTCGCCAGTGCCCTCGATTTCGGCGGTCACCAGCCAGTGGTTGGCGCTGGCGCCGTGAAAAACCCTATGTTTGACGCCGCTCAGGCTCCAACCCTCGGCAATCGGGCGGGCTTTGCACTCAACTTCGGTATCGTATTCGTGACGCGACTGTTGCTCCTGATGCGCCAGTGCCAGCACCACCTCGCCGCAGGCGATCTGGCCAAGCAAGCGCTCGCGCAGTTCAGGGTTGTCGCTGGCCTGCAGCAGCTTGGCGCAGAGTACGGCGGTCTCTACCACGGGCTCGACCACCAGGCCACCACCGAGGTGCTCCATCAACAGGGCGAGGTCGAAACTGCTACCGCTCAGCCCACCGAACTCCTCTGGGATGTTCAGCGCCAGCCAGCCCATTTCGGCGAAGTTATGCCAGTGCTTCCTCGAGAAACCGTCGGGGTTGTTGAACACCTGGC
Organism: Pseudomonas sp.; assembly: GCA_041621735.1. Taxonomy (GTDB): domain Bacteria; phylum Pseudomonadota; class Gammaproteobacteria; order Pseudomonadales; family Pseudomonadaceae; genus Aquipseudomonas. The sequence goes on along the minus strand of JBFKAF010000001.1, from coordinate 29,362 downwards.
GGCGCTCCTCGAACTGGTACTTTTCGCGGATGTAGCGCTCGGCGCTGTCGCTGAGCAGTTTTTGCTCATCAGAAAGTTCGAAATTCATGATCAAAACCCGAACGCCAGTTTGGCGATGATATTTTTTTGCACTTCCATGGCGCCGCCGAAGATAGTGCAGGCCCGGAGGTAGAGGAGGTCGACGGTTACGCCCGGTGTATAGGCTGGCCACAGTGGGTCGTCGCTCGGCGGCGCGTAGGCTTCATCTCGTCGATAGACGCGCAAACTGCGCTGGCCTAAGGCTTCGACCATCAGCTCGGTCAGACGCTGCTGCAGCGAGGAACCACGAATTTTCAGGACCGAGGCGCAGGCGCCGATTGGGTGCCTGCTCGGCGCTTCGTACATCACCCGCAGGACTGACCATTCCAGCGCCTCGACGTCCAGGCGCAGGGCGGCGAATTTGCGCGCGAAGTGCGGATCGGCCAGCAGGGGTTGGCCATCCTTCAGCTCCTCGCTGGCAATCAGGCGGATACGCTCCAGATCGCCTCGCGCCTTATAGATGTCGGCGCTGGAGGTACGTTCGTTGGACAGCAGGAATTTGGCCTGGCTCCAGGCCGCACCCGGCTCACCGATCAGGTTGTCCTTGGGCACACGGACATTGTCGAGAAACACCTCGCAGGTGGAGCCTTCGCCGTTGATCATGGTGATCTGGCGTACGGTCACACCAGGCGAGTTCATGTCGATGATCATCATCGAGATACCGCGCTGAGGCCTGTCGCTGGATTCGGTGCGGACCAGAAAGAACCCTTGCTCGCAGTATTGACCCTCAGTGGTCCAGAGCTTCTGGCCATTGACGATGTAGTGATCGCCATCGAGTACCGCTGAGGTTTTCAGCGCCGCAAGGTCGGAACCCGCACCGGGTTCGGAGAACCCTTGTGCCCACATTTCTTCGCCTTTGAGGATAGGCGGCAGGTAACGCGCCTTGAGTTCAGGCGAACCGAAGGTATAGAGCACCGGGGCGAGCAGACGCAGGCCCTGCCAGCGCAATTCTGGCGCGCCGGCCATGCGGCATTCGTGCTCGAAAATGTGGGTCTGCAGGTGCGTCCAGCCTGTGCCGCCGTACTCCACCGGCCAATGCGGCGCCGCCCAACCCTTGTCGTACAGCACACGGTTCCAAGTGCGGCGGTCGTCTTCATTCGGTGGGTGCATGCCGGTACGGCTTCGACGGATTACGTCGGGTGAAAGAGAGGCCTTGAGGAAGGCGCGGACGTCGTCGCGGAAGGCTTGGTCTTCGGGGGAGAGGTTCAAGTGCATGGCAATTTCCTTCGACAGTTTCCTGTTTGTGATCGTAGGCCGGTTCAGCAGGCCAGCTGATGCAGTTCGACGCTGCTGGCGCACAGGGTCTGCACCGCGCGGTAAGCGTCATGCACCGCATCGCCGATACGTCCTCCTTGACGGGCATCACCGATGGCGGCGAAGGGAATGGCGGCCTGCGCCAGGCTGCGCAGCAAGGTGTCGTCCGGTCGACGGCCCTGGGCAATCAACACGCGACTGGTGCGCAGTTCGCTGCGCTCGCCGTCCTTGGTTTGCAGGTGCACCAGGCCGTTGTCTTCGATACGCAGGATGTCGCTGTTGTCGATGATGCGGATGCGTGAGTTTTCCAACAGGCGTTTTTTCAGCACTCCGCGGTAGATCATTTCCGCGGAACGGGCGAGCTTGGAGGCTGTCGAGCGGCTCACCAGCAGTACTTGGTATCCATGCTCGGCCAGCAATTCGGCCGTCTCGCAACCAGTCTCACCACCGCCGAATACCATGACGGGCAGTTCGGCGTCGGGGGGGGGCAGGGACTCCCAGCTGCCCATCAGCAGTTCGTAGGCATCCAGTACCACGCTGCTATCGATGCCGTCGATCGGCAGGCGAATCGGCCGTCCTCCAGTGGCCAGCAGCACCAGCGCCGGGCGATTGTCGGCATGCAGGGTCGTCACGTCGAGCGGGCTGTTCAGGTGTACGGTCACCGCGCTGAGTTCGAGCTGGCGGCACAGGTAGTTCTGGTACCAGGTCAGCTTCTCCTTGAAGGGGGGCGCCGCAGAGGCCACCAGGCCGCCGCCGAGGCTGTCCCGGCTTTCATGCAGCTCGGTGGCGAAGCCGGCTTGCTGCAGCATCAGCGCGGCGGCCATGCCACCGGGGCCGCCGCCGATCACCAGGGCGCGTTGTCCACGGCGCTCGCCGGCATCGAGTAGCTGGTCCAGCTCGTGGCCGGTGCGCGGGTTCTCGGCACAACCAATGGCGCCATTGGGGGCAGAGCTGATGGCCACGCAGTAATTGCAGGAGGTACAGGGGCGGATGTGCTCGGCCTTGCCGTCGTGAGCCTTGGCGGCCCAGGCGGGGTCGGCCAACAAGGGGCGGCCGAGGGCGATCATGTCGGCGTCACCTTCGCGAATCGCGCGCTCGGCAGTTTCCGGCCAGCGTATCTGGCCGACGCTGATCACCGGTACATCGACTACTGCTTTTATGCGCCGAGAATAGGGTAGGCGCCAGCCCTCCGGGGTGGACATTGGTTCGATCACCTTGTCAAAGCTGGTCCAGCCCAGGCCGATCGAGACGTGTAACGCATCCACGCCGGCCGCCACCAGTTTCGGCGCAATCCGTTCCATATCCTCGATGGCGAGACCGTCGGGGGTGAACTCATCGGCGGAGAGGCGGTAGATCAGCGGGCGGTCGCCAATGCTCTGGCGTACGCGCTGGATCACCCGGCGCGGGAAATTCAGGCGCCGCTCTTCGTCGCCGCCCCAGTCGTCGGTCCGATGGTTGGAGTAGGGCGAGAGAAATGAGGTCAGCAGGTAGCCATGGGCACCGTGCAGCTCGAAGGCTTGGTAACCGGCCTGTACCCCCAGCTCTGCGGCACGACCAAAGGACTCGATCAGGTGTTCGATCTCATCGTCGAGCAGGGCGCGGGCCATCAGGCGATCAGAGTGCGAGCGCGATGGGACGTCGCTGGGCGCCAAGGCTTGGCCGCCTGCCACGATGTCGCGTTTGGCGCCCTGGCCGCCATGCTGCAACTGCAGACAGGCTACCGAGCCAGCCGAGGTAATGGCTTCCACCAGACGTTGGTGACCGGCCACCTGGGCCAGCGACTCCAGCGTCAGTTGACGGTGCTCCGAGCGACCGGTTGCCGCATCCACGCAACAGAACTCGACGATGATCATGCCGGTGCCGCCGCTGGCGCGCTCGCGGTAGAAGGCAATCTGTTCAGGGGTTACGTAACCGTCCAGGCTACCCAGATTGGTCGACATGGGCGCCATAACCGTACGGTTGGGGATGCGTAGGTTACGCAGGGTGATGTCCCTGAACAGGTTGGGGTAGGGAGCGTTGGGCATGCGTGCCTCCTGGTTGTCCGATCTTGGTCGGTGGCCTCGTGGGCGGATATATGTTGGTTGCCGTCACTCAGGACGCTGATGCTGACATATAGCTGACAATATATCAGTTATATGGTTAATGATAGAGCTGTCACAGTTAAACTAGAAGGGCTAGTCGCCGGGGCTGTGGTGGTTCGGTGGGTCTTTAGGTTTGTGCGAGGGGGGGATGCCTGGGAAGCTGCGCGCAACGGCGGTACGTTCTCCGGCGTCCAGCTTTGCTGGACTTACTAAGGTGCCAGTAAGCATCAGTGCACACCGGTCAGGGGTGATGGCTGCCTACTATGATCTGGTCGCCGATCACCCACAGGGATTAGCCAAAGAGTAGAAAGAATATTTTGAACAGGCAATTTTTCCTGGAGGGGGCTTGCGAATAGCTGACTGTGTGTTAGCTTGTTGGGGGGAGTTCTGGCCGGTGGGTTATTTCCGGTGAGTTAGTTCATTTGCTCCTGATCGATGCTCTGCACACCTTTGTAAAGGTGGCGGTGAAACCGCCAATAAAACCGATCTGAATCGGAGAGGCAGCCAAGTGAAAAGAACAAAAACAACTAGTGCACGCGGTCGCGTTGCTGGTCACCTAAGCGTTTCAAAGCTGTCCTGCTCGATCGCGTTGATTCTCGGCGCGACGGGAACTGCCTGCGTGCAGGCCATGCCCATCGAAACCGGTAATCCCGACCTCGATGTCCGCTGGGACAACACCATCCGTTATAACGCGGGCTGGCGGATGGAAGGACAGAACGACGATTTCAATCGTTCGCCTTTCTACGATGACACCGAGAACAAGTTCGACCGTGGCGACATGGTGACCAACCGTGTAGATATGCTGTCCGAACTCGATGTGATCTGGCTGCAGAAACATGGCTTTCGCGTCAGCGCCGCCGCCTGGTATGACGATGTCTACCAGGGCAACCCCGAGCCGAATGACCAGCTCGTCGGGAGCGGCAACTACACCAATGATCACTACAATTCCTATGCGGATCGCTATATAGCCGGTCTGTCCGGGGAGGTCCTCGACGCCTTCGCCTTCACCGGCTTCCAGCTGGGTGACGTGAGCGTTAACATCAAGGCCGGTCAGCACAACGTCTACTGGGGCGAGTCGCTGTTCTCCATTGGTAACAGCATTGCCTACTCCCAAGGTCCAGTGGATACCATCAAGGCGGCGACCAGTCCGGGCGCCGAGGCCAAGGAGCTGTTTCTCCCGCTCAAGCAGGTCTCCACCCAGATCCAGCTGACCGACGAGTTGTCGTTCGCCGCGCAGTATCTGCTGGACTGGAAGCCCTTCCGCCTGGTGCCGGGAGGTACCTACTTCTCACCTGCCGACGGTTCGCGTTCCGACCTGGGTAACACCGCTGCGGCGGGGTTCCGGATTCCCAATGGGGACGATCTGGAGCCGGACGATCGTGGCGACTTCGGTCTCAGCCTACGTTGGAGTCCGTACTGGCTGGAAGGTACGGCCGGTCTTTACTACCGCAAGTTCGACGAGAAGCTGCCGTGGAGCTTCACTCAGCTGGGCGTGGCTCAGGTCGCGCCAGGTGTGTTCCGCGCGTTACCTAACGCTATTCGCCTGAACTACGCTCGCGATACCGAACTGTATGGTTTTAGTCTGACCAAGAACATCGGCACCGTCAGCGTCGCGGGAGAGCTGTCCTACCGCAAGAACACCGCTCTGAACTCTGTGTCTGGTTTTACTGTGTTGCCAGCGAGCAACGCTGCGGCTACCTATGAAGAGGCGGAAGGCGCGCGAGGTAATACCTGGCATGCCCTGGTCAACGGCATCTACTTGCTGCCGAAGACGCCGCTGTGGGACGGCGGCACCTTGCAGGCTGAACTGTCGTACAACCGCCTGGACAAGATCACCGAGAACGCTGCGCGCTTCAACGATCGTGACCACGCCTGCGTCACCGCCTTCAAGCAGAGCTGCGCAACCAAGGACTCCATAGGGATGCAGGTCGGCTTCACTCCAGAGTGGCCGCAACTGTTCCCGGGCTGGGACGTGTCCATGCCGGTCAGCCTGGCCTACGGTCTGGACGGCAACAGCCCAACCCTGGGTGGCCCGAACGAAGATGCCTACACCTATTCGGTCGGCATCAGCGGCAAGTACCGCCAAGTGCATAACGTCACCCTTAAATGGATCGACTCCTACGCCGACTATGACGTCAATCCGGCACGGGGTTACGTGACGAGCGATCACACCAATGGCTCGGCCGTGCAGAACAACCATGGCTGGTTGTCCTTGAGCTACAAGACGACTTTCTAGTCCGGTCCCGTTTTCCTGCCCGATGTGAGGGAATAGTCAATGAATTACAAGAAGATACTGATGTTGGGAGCCGCTGGCGTATTGCTCGCTGGCCACGCCGTTGCCGCACCTAGCGATGAAGAGATCAGCCAGCTGGGCAACAGCCTGACGCCCCTGGGGGCGGTCAAGGCCGGCAACGCCGATGGCACCATTTCGGCATGGGATGGTGGCCTGTGCACGGCACCAGCGGGCTACAGCCCGATTATGGGCACCAAGGGTGGCTCGCCCTATGTCGACCCCTTCGCCAGCGAGAAGCCGCTGTTCAGCATTACCGCGGCCAACCTGGCGCAATACCAGGACAAGCTGGACGCGGGCACCCAGGATCTGTTCAAGCGGTATCCGGACAGTTTCCGAGTGGATGTCTACCCAACCCATCGTACGGCCTGCTACCCGCAATGGGTCTACGACAATACCATCCAGCGGGTGAAGAACCCGAAACTGGTCGGCGACGGTCCCGGTCTGGAGGGCGCACATGCGCAGGTTCCCTTCCCTATTCCGCAGAACGGCTACGAGGCCATGTGGAACGCTAACGTCAAGTATGAGTTGCCGTACTCCGAAGGCACTCAAGCCGCCTACCTGGTGGACAGTTCTGGCGGCGTTACCCTGAGCAGCGTGCAGAAGATCGAGAACCGCAACCTGTACTGGGACAATAGCCTGGACAAGGTGCCGGACAACCAGCCGTACTGGGCGCTGATCGCGTCCACCAGTCAGCCTTCGGCGTCGGCTGGGGTCAAGCAGATGCGCTTCAACTTCCTGAATACCCAGGATCGTGACTCCATGGCCTGGTCGTATGTGCCGGGGCAGCGTCGCGTGCGTCTCGCGCCCGAGTTCAAGTACGACACCGTCAGTACCTCCAGCGGCGGAATCCTGTTGTTCGATGAGATCAATGGCTTCGACGGCAAGATGGACAAGTTCGACTTCAAGCTGGTGGGTCGCAAGGAAATGTTTGTGCCCTACAACACATACAAGGCCTGGAGCACCGATCCGGACGTGGCCAATACGCCCAAGCACCTCAATCCAGATGTCTTGCGCTGGGAACTGCACCGGGTCTGGGAAGTCGAGGCGACCCTGAAGTCGGGTGAGCGTCATGTGCAGAAGGTCAAGCGCTTTCTGCTGGACGAAGATAGCTGGAGCATTCTCGTCTACCACTCACTGGATCAGGCCGGCAAGGTGCACCACCTGATGTACCAGCCATCGCTTCAGCAATACGAGAAGCCGGGCTACCGCAACGGTCAGTACGTGCTGTATGACATGACCAAGGGTGTATACGGCAATGGTTCGCTGATGGGGGCGCCGAAGATGACCGGGTTCTACCAGGTCGATCCTTACCCGGCCAACTACTTCTCCTCTGGTTCGTTGGCGGGTTCCGGAGTGCGCTGAGCACCTTACTCTGCGCAAGTTTGAGCGTTTTGGGGGAGGAATCCCCCTTTTTTCTGACTGTTCATGGATTGAATGCAGAGCGCTCCTGTGAAGCTGCGAGGATGAAATGACTGCTCTACCTAAACTGATCTTGATGTTGCTCCTGTCATATGGCCTGTCGGCGTACGCGGGCGAGGCTAGTAAGTTCCTCGATCCGCTGGATCGACCGGCAAGCTCGGTGCGCAAACCGGTTGGCGCCCACCTCAATGCGGTGGCGGCGGCCGGCGAACGTATCGTCGCGGTCGGTGCCAGGGGCCTGATCGTGCTGTCGGATGATGCCGGGGCGAGCTGGAGCCAAGTCGAGTCGCCGGTTTCCTCGGATTTGCTCGGCGTGTATTTCCCTTCGAAGCTGCAAGGCTGGGCCGTCGGCCACGACGGCGTGGTGTTGCACAGTGCCGACCAGGGCCAAAGCTGGATCAAACAGTTCGATGGCCGTCAGGCCGCGTTGCAGTTGGTTACGCATTTCACCCAGCATGCCGCTGCCGGGAACCAGACCGCCGCAGCCTACCTCGACGGAGTCAAGCTGAACTACAAGGATGGCCCGGAGCAGGCATTGATGGACGTCTGGTTCAGTGATGATCAGCACGGCTTCGTTGCCGGTACCTTCGGCACGCTGCTGGCTACCCGCGATGGCGGCAAAACGTGGGAGTCCTGGATGGAGCGGGTGGATAACCCGGAGTTTCTGCACTACATGGCGATCGCCGGTGCCGGCGACGAGATATTTATCGCCTCTGAACGTGGCCTGGTCTTTCGCTTCGACAAGGCAAGTGCTCGCTTTAATCCGGTCGAGACCGGTTACGCCGGCAGTTTTTTTGGCATCGAGGTTACCCCGGCGGCGGTGGTCGCCGCGGGCCTGCGCGGTACTGCGTACAAGTCGCTGGATCAGGGCGTGTCCTGGTCGCCCATACAGACCGGCATAGCCGTGGCACTGAGTGACGTCCAGGCACTGCCGGACGGACGCTTCCTGCTCGTCAGCGTGGATGGCCGGGTCAGTATCAGCGACGTACACATTGATGAGTTCAAACCCGTAATCACGTCTCGCCCCGGGCGTTATTCCAGCCTTGCCCTGCTGCCGGGCGGCAAGGCGGTCACGGTCGGTTATTCCGGCGCGCGGCCCGTCAGCCTGAAGTAGATATCAGCCGTCATTTAGAATAATTAGAGGCGCATATGGCTTTTTCAAACGCACTCGACATGCCTGTCATTTCGGATCTTCGGCAGTTCGACCGAGCAAGCGGGAACTGGCTGGAGCGTCTGGTGTTCAATCATCGCGTCGCGGTCATACTGCTGTGCGCGTTGTTGACTCTGTTCTTCGGCTGGAACGCGCTCAAGCTGCCGGTGAATACCAGCTTCGAGAATATGATTCCGCAGTCCCACCCCTATATTCAGAACTACTTCAAGCATCGTGCCGCCTTGCGTGGCATGGGCAATTCGACCCGCATTGTGGTCGAGAACACTCAGGGCGATATCTTCGACAAGGATTATCTGCTGGCGCTGCAGCAGGTCAATGACGCGGTGTTCCTCATCCCAGGCGTTGACCAGGGCTGGATGCGTGGACTGTGGACCAGCAGTCTGCGCTGGACCGAGGTGACCGAGGAAGGCTACCGCGGCGGTCCGATGATCCCAGACCGCTGGGACGGGAGTCCGGAGTCGACCAGCCTCCTGCGGGAAAACATCAATAAGGCGGGCATCGTTGGCAGTTATGTGGCGAACAATCTGCGCTCCTCGATGATTTTCGTACCACTGCTGGACATCAACCCGGAAACCGGCAAACCATTGGACTACGCCGAGTTCTCCAAGCAGTTGGAGAGCCAGGTGCGCGCCCTGCAGAGCGAGCAGATCAAGATCCACATCATCGGTTTCGCCAAGCTGGTGGGCGACATGATCGATGGTCTCTATGACGTGATGGCCTATTTCGCCTTCTCGGTGCTGATCGCCAGTGCGCTGGTCCTGTTCTATACCCGTTGCCTGCGCAGCACTCTGTTGCTGGTGTTCTGCGCCATGCTCGGGGTCATTTGGCTGCTCGGCTTGCTCCGCGTGCTGGGTTTTGTATTGGATCCCTATTCGATCCTGGTGCCTTTCCTGATTTTCGCCATCGGTTTGTCCCATGGTGCGCAGAAAATGAACGGCATCATGCAGGACGTGGGGCGCGGCACGCACAAGTACATTGCCGCCCGCTATACCTTCCGGCGCCTGTTCATGGCCGGTCTGACCGCGCTTCTGGTGAACATCGTCGGTTTCGCGGTGCTGATGATCATCGACATCCCGGTGATCCGTGACATGGCCCTGACCACCAGCCTGGGCGTGGCCATCCTGATTTTCACCAAGCTGTTCCTGATTCCGGTGCTGCTGTCCTATTTCGGTGTCAGCCCGGCGGCGGCAAGGCGTAGCGTGCGTACGGCTGCGCAGCTCGAGGCAGGCGGTAGCCCGATGCAAACCGTGCGTAATTGGCTGATTCGCCTGACTGAGCGGCGGCGTGCCACTGTGACGTTGTGCGTCGCCTTCGTGCTGGCCGGCATCGGTTTGTCGGTCGGTCAACAGGTCAAGTTCGGTGATCTCAACCCTGGCGCGCCCGAGCTGCGTCCAGAGTCCCGCTATAACCGTGATGTGGCGTTCGTCAGCCAGAACTACGGATTGTCCACTGACCAGTTTGTGGTCATGCTCAAGACTCCGCTGGGGGAGTGCACCAACTTTGCCTCCCTGGCCGAGGCGGATCGCCTGAGTGCACGTCTGCGCGAGCTTCCTGGGGTGCAGACGACGTTCTCGCCGGCAGATGGTGTACGCCTGGCGAGCTCCGGCCTGTTCGAGGGTAATCCGAAATGGATGACCATCCCGCGCAACGACAGCAACCGGACCCAGGCATTCAACATGTTCTCCACCGATCGTCCGGAGCTCGCTGACCGAAGCTGTGGAATCACGCCAATTGTTGCCTACCTGAAGGATCACAAGGCGGCCACGCTGGACCGCGTGGTCGAGGAAGTGGAGGCCTATGGCGCCGAATTCAATACGTCGAATCGGCAGTTCATGTTGGCGGCGGGTAGCGCGGGGATCGAGGCCACCACCAATATTGTGGTCAAACGCAGTTTCTGGACCCTGCACTTCGTGCTCTATGGCGCCGTCGCACTGCTGTGCTTTATCACCTTCCGCAGTTGGCGTGCGGTGGTTGTGGCGTTGGTGCCGCTGATCATCACCTCGATCCTCTGCGAGGCGCTGATGGTGATGCTCGATATCGGCATTAAAGTGGCCACGCTACCGGTGATCGCCGTCGGCGTCGGCGTGGACTACGCCCTCTATCTGCTCAGCGTCCAACTCGGCATGCAGCGCCAGGGAGTTCCGCTGGCGCAGTCCTATGCGACTTCACTGGACTTTGTCGGTCGCATCGTAGCGCTGATCGGTTGGACAATGGCGGCGGGCGTGCTGCCCTGGATCTGGTCACCGATCAAATTCCAGGCTGATATGGGTATCTTGCTGGGCTTCATGTTCATCTGGAACATGCTGGGCGCTTTAGTGCTGATTCCGGCGCTGTCGCATTTCCTGCTTCCTGCAAACCCGGGCGGTGTATTGGTCCCGGTAGTTCAGGTGCCCGACGAGTCCAGCGTGGCGTGCACAGAAAAAGGGCAAGAACCCATACGTGATGGCGCCGTCCGGAGTTGTCAGGCCACCGTCTGAGATATTTCTGATGCCGGAGCGGTCAGCTTTCGCCTGCCGCTTACGTGCAGGTTTCCGACACTGACATCCACTCAAACACTGGCGGACTGGGCAGTTGTCTCCCTCGTCGGGTGGGCGGCATAACGACTGGAGGAGCAACTGTGAAGTTGGGAATAGAGGGGCGCGTAGCGCTGGTCTCGGGCGGCAGCAAGGGCATAGGCCGGGCCTGCAGCGAGATGTTGGCTGGCGAGGGCTGTCGGGTGGTGGTCGCGGCACGCGGTGCGGCGAGGGTCGAGGAAGCTGTGGAGCACATTCGTGCCCAAGGCGGGATCGCCGAAGGTGTCAGCGCCGACTTGACCTGTGAAGCCGATGTGCAGAGAGCGGTGGCGGTGGCGCGTGCAGTGTTCGGTGCACCGGATATCGTGATCAGCAACGTGCATGGCGGGGATCCGGGTGACTTCCTGGATGACCCCGCGGAGCGCTTTGCCGAAGCTTTTCAGGGACTGGTGATGAGTGTGGTGCACCTGGCGCGGGCGACCCTGCCGCACATGCGCGAACAACGCTGGGGTCGCCTGCTCACCATTGGCACTGCCGCGGCCAAGGAGCCTGCGCCGGGCCTGCGACTGATGGCGGCGAATACTGCGCGGGCCGGCGTAGTCACGCTGAACAAGTCGCTGGCCGATGAGTTCGCCGGATTCGGCATCACCGTCAACACCCTGGCCACCGGCTGGATTGCGACCGAGCATATGCGCGAGCAGGTCGGCAAGATGGCGGCGGCCAAGGGTATGGCGCTGGACGACATGCTCCAACGCTTGAATCGCGGTGTGCCCGTGCAGCGCATGGGGCGCCCGGAGGAGATTGCCTCGCTGGCCGTCTACCTGTGCTCCGAGCTAGGTGGCTATATGACCGGTTGCCTGATTCCAGTAGACGGTGGGGTCCACCGTTCGGCCTGGTGAGAACTACTCTGGAGAACGCGTAAATGGCATTTAAAACCCGACGGGTGCGGCTCGCACGTAAACCGCAGGATGCGATTCAAATCAGCGATTTTCTGATCGAGGAGATCGTGCTGGAAGAGCTCAAGGAGGGGCAGTTGCTCCTCCGTCCCCTGTACCTATCACTCGACCCTTACCTATTGAGTTTCATGCGCGACTGGTCCGGTCCGCAGCGTGACTGGAGTGACGGCATCATCGTTGGTCGCGGCATTTCGCAGGTGATGGCGTCCCAGGCGCAAGGTTTCGCCGAGGGTGATCTGGTTATCGGCGATTGCCACTGGCAAGACCTGGACGTGCGCCCGGCCAAGGCCATGAGGCAGTTCGAGTCGTCATCGCATGCTCCGTCGTTGCAATTGGGCGTGCTGGGTGCTCCGGGCATTACCGCCTGGGCAGGCGTGACCGATGTGCTGGCGCCGAAGGCGGGTCAGACCCTGGTGATCTCCGCGGCGAGTGGGCCGGTGGGCAGTGTGGCCGGCCAGTTGGCCAAGGCAGCAGGTGCGCGGGTCGTGGGCATTGCCGGTGGGGTGGAGAAGTGCCGTCATGTCGTTGAACAGTTTGGTTTCGATGCGTGCGTTGATCACCGTCAGGCGGATTTTTCGGCTGCCTTGGCGGCTGCTCTGCCGAACGGTGCGGACCTGCATTTCGAGAGCGTTGGTGCTGCAACACTCGACCCGATTCTGCCGCTGATGAACAAATTCGGCCGCATCGCCCTGTGCGGGCTGATGCAGCACTATCAGGATCGCGACCCGGTAAGCCTAAGCAATTTCCGTAGCCTGCTGTACGGGGCGCTGCAGTTGCGAGCGTTCCATCTGGCTGATTACGGCAAACGCTTCAGCGAAGCGACGGAGGTGCTCAGCGGTTTGCTGGAACAGGGACAGTTGCGTTATTCGGAGGTGATCAGCGAAGGCCTGGAGCAGGCTCCCGCTGCCTATGTGGCGATGACCCGAGGCCAAGGTATCGGCAAGCATCTGGTTCGCTTGGGTTGATGCTGCGGTTTGCTGCAGCGGGGCGCGACTAATCTATATACCCAGTCGCAGTTCGAGCGCGCTTGGGGCGGAGAGGACACATGAAAGACCACTTGCTCAGCGCCCCTACGCTTTGGGAGTTGCTCAAACGGCGTGCAGCGCTGACACCTAAGGCGCCGATGCTGATCGATGGCAGCCGGCATCAGCGCCTGAACTTTGCCCAGGCAGTGGATATCGCCGAGCGCTTGGCCGCCGGCTTTCATAGGCGTGGCATCGGCCCGGGCACGCTGGTCACCTGGCAATTACCGACTGGCCTGCCGGCTGTCATGACTGCGCTGGCGCTTGCACGGCTCGGCGCGGTACAAAGCCCGGTCATTTCCCTCTATGGCGAACGCGAGCTTCGCGCCGTGATGGAGCACAGTCGGTCAGCGTACCTGATCGTAGCCGGTGCCGCGGAACGTGACTTTCCAACCATGGCGGCGCATGTGCAGGAGAATCTGTCGCACAGGCCGGAAGTGATCGTGATGGCCGGCGATCTGCCTCAAGGAAAACCATCGACGCTGCCGCCAGTGCCTGGCGAAGGTCAGTCGGTACGCTGGGTCTATTACACCTCAGGCACCACGTCGGAACCCAAGGGAGCCTGCCATACCGACGAAACGATCATGATTGGCGGATGCAATCTGGCGCGGGCGATTCAGGCGACCGCGGCGGATGTGGGTACCGTTGCGTTCCCCTATGCGCACATTGGCGGCGCCATGTATACCGCGATGATCCTGGCAAGTGGCATGAGCGCCATTTTCCTCGAGCGTTTCCAAGCCGCCGAGGCTGTTGGAGTGTTCCGCCAGCATGGCGTGACTACCACTGGTGGCAGTACTGCGCATTACGAAGCACTGCTGGCGGAACAGCGCAAACAACCCGGCGAGGCAATCATTCCGACGTTGCGGGTGATTTCGGGCGGTGGTGCACCAAAGCCGCCTGAACTGTATTTCCAGGTTCAGCGCGAAATGGGCTGCGTCCTGACCCACAACTACGGCATGACCGAAGTGCCGCTGATCGCTGCAGGTTCTCCTTGGCACAGTGACCCTCAGCTCGCCTATACGGATGGCCTGCCGGTGGCGGATATCGAGGTTCGCATTGTCCGTGCCGACGGCAGCCAGGCGTCGCTCGGTGAGGCTGGTGAAGTCCGTGTGCGTGGTAAGGGCGTATTCAAGGGCTATACCGAGCTTGCCTTGAATGCTCAGGCTTTTGACCAACACGGCTTTTTTTGCACTGGAGACCTTGGCCTGCTGCGTGAGGATGGCCATGTTGTCCTGACTGGGCGGCTGAAGGATGTGATCATTCGTAAGGGGGAGAATATCTCGGCCAAGGAGCTTGAGGACTTGCTCTACCTGCATCCAAAGGTCGGTGCGGTCGCGGTCATCGGCCTGCCAGATGCGCAGCGAGGCGAGCGTGTGTGCGCGGTAATTGAGCCTGCAGAAGGCCAGCCACCACTGACATTCGAGGAAATGCTGGCGTACTTCAGGGTGGCACAGGTGATGACGCAGAAAATCCCCGAGCAGTTGGAACTCGTCGACCGCCTGCCGCGCAGCGAGACGCTCAACAAAGTGCTCAAACACGTGCTGCGCGAGCGCTTCAGCTGATAGTTGCGGCTCGTCCCGCCGTCAGGATCATTATTGGCGAGACCCGCCATGGGCCTCGCTGAACGTAAGGTGGACGACATGACTGATCTGGTTTTGCTGCATGGTGGTCAACACGGCTCTTGGTGCTGGACACAGTTGATCGAGGCATTGGAGAAAGACAAGGCCGCAATCGAGCGCATTATCACCCTCGACATGCCCGGTTGCGGTGACAAGCGCGGTCGCGATCTGTCGTCGCTGACCCTGGCCTCGATCGTGCGAGAGCTCAATGATGAGTTGCGTGCGCAGGGCGTCAGGCAGGCGATACTGCTCGGCCACTCGATCGCGGGCATTCTGATGCCGAGGATGGCGGTGGAAGATCCTTCGCTATACGTGCACCTGATCTACCTGGCCACCTCTTTGCCAAATGAGGGACAGTCCATCATGCAGATGCTCGGCACCTCGCTGCATGGCGAGAATCCGGAGCATGTCGGCTGGCCTATCGACCCCACTAAGGCCACGGCACAAGAGCTCAGCGTGGCCATGTTCGGCCAGGACTTGAGCGAGACACAGTTGGCCTGGCTGTTGAGTGAGGTGGCGCAGGACATGACGCCTCCTGCTGTCGCGCTGGAGCCGGCAACCCGTGCCGGTTATGCCGGTCTGGTGGCCGCCAGCTACATCGTGACTCTGCGCGACAACATCCTGCCACCCGTGTGGCAACGCCGGTTCGCCGAGCGTGCCGGTTGCCAACAGGTGATCGAGATCGATACGCCGCATGAGCCCTTCATTTCCCATCCGGCGCTACTGGCGGACGTGTTGCGCCGTATCTGGTCCGTCTAAGACCCTGTTATAGGTCAGCTGGGGCGGGAACCAAGCACCTCGATTATTGTTTGCGACTCACTGATCGTCGCGTACAGCGGCAGCAGGTTCTGCACGATGAATTCGTGGCTCTCCTGCGTCGCACCAGCGATGCAGTCTTCTGGCACTACAACCTGATAGCCCAGGTCCGAGCCACATAGCGAGGTGCCGGAGATGGCTACGTTGGTCGAGACTCCAACGGGCACCAAGGTGCTCACGCCCATATTGCGCAGCATCGAGTCGAGATCCGTGCCATGGAAGGCCACCAGGCTGAAGCTGCGGGCATGCACGATGTCGTTGGCCTTGGGCGCCACTTCGTCCACCGATTCGACTTCCGAAGAGCTTACGAGCATGCGGTTTTCCTTCATCGAGCGGGCAATGATTACGCTGGTGCGCGGCACGTCGATGTAGCCTTGGCGATGGGCCACATGCAGGTGAATGACGGGCAGGCCGGCGGCGCGGAATGCGTCGGCGAGGGTGCTGATGCGAGCGAGAATGCCGCGCCGCGCGACTTCGTCAGCGAGCCCTTTGAATGCGGTCATTTCTGGGGAAATCACCCCGCGCTGGCATTCACTGATCAGCAACGCGGCACGCTTGCTGTTCTCGAATCCTCGAATCATCGATCTCTCCTTAACTAAGCATTTTTCTGGAGCCAGATTTCGCCGGCATTACGGGCGAGCGGATTTTTTGTTGCGTGATTGCCTGCCGTTGGAGCAGTATAACTGATATATAGTTAGTTATCGTGAAGAAAAGTGAGCGACCTAGATGAGCGATTCTACCGATCCTTCGATCTCCGACATGCTGCGAGAGTCAGCAGACGATTTTCTCCGTGGATCCCATGTGTCTTCGCGGCTACGCGGTTGGATTGGCCGGGCTCGCCCGGTCGAGCGCACCTTGTGGAAGGATATTGCGGCGCTGGGTTGGACCGCGGTCATGCTGCCGGAAGAGCTGGGCGGTTCAGGGCTTGGCCTACGCGAAGCCTGTGCGCTCAGCGAGGTTATGGGTGAGCGCCTGTTTGCCGAACCCTTCATCGCTTGTTGCATATTGCCTTCAGTGTTGTTGAGTACCGCACAGTCATCTGCCGAAAGCGGACGCGAAGCGCTAGCCGACTGCTTGCTTAGTGGCTCGCGTCTGCTGGCTTTTGCCTGGCAGGAACAAGCCGGCGAATTTGACCCTGCACAATTGACAACCTGTCGGATCGACAACGACGTGTTGAGCGGACGCAAGCAGTTCGTCGTTGGCTGCGAGAACGACTCGATCTTGTTGGTCTCTGCCAGCCGTGATGGTTTGCCGGTCATCGTCGCCGTGGCTGCCGATGCACCGGGCGTGCAGGTCGAGCGCTTTGCCGCTGGCATCGGTGCACAGGCTCACGTCAGCTTCGATAAAGCGCCGTTGTTGTTCGTTGAACCGCTTCTCAGTGGCGATACTGTGCACGAATGCATGCAGCAAGCGCTGATCGCTGCGCGTATAGCCCTTGCGGTGGAATTGGCTGGCAAGGCTGCAGGTTGCCTGCGGCAGACGGTGGATTACGTCACCCAGCGCCAGCAGTTCGCCCGCGCTATCGGTTCTTTCCAGACAGTGCAGCATCGTTGTGTCGATATGCATATCGAATGCTTGCTGGCCCAGGCGACGTGGCAACATGCCTTAGCCTGCTACGAGTTGGCTCCGCTGGCACGTACGACCCGCGCTGCCGTCAGCGCGGCCAAGTCGCGTTGTGCTGAAGCGGCCCTGACGGTGGCTAAGCAGGCGGTGCAATTGCATGGTGCCATGGGGTTCGCCGAGGAAGTGGATATTGGCCTGTACCTGCGCTCTGCCCTAGCGGACTCGGCCTGGATGGGTTCACCTTTGGCTCATCGCCGGCACTTTACCGAGTTGGGGGCGGGGCAGGGCGAGGCGGATGTGGTCGATGTGAGTCCGGCCAACTGGTCCAGCTCCAGCGACCCGCGCGACTGGAGCGATGACGAGTTTCGCGCTCGCTTGCGTACCTGGGTGCAGGAACACTACCCAGAACACCTGCGGCAGAACGACCGCCGCCCGTTCCTGCGTTTGCGTGATACCGACCTGAACGGCTGGCTGTCGTTGCTTAACGAGCACGGCTGGCGGGCGCCGGCATGGCCGCGTGAGTTTGGCGGGATGGGTATTTCTTTCCGCAAGCAACTGATCTATCAGCAGGAGATGGAGCGCGCCGGGGTTGGGCGGATTATCGACAACGGTGAAACCCAGCTCGGCCCAACACTGATGAAGTGGGGAACTGCCGCCCAGCAGGCCTATTACCTGCCGCGCATCCTGTCCTGCGCCGATGTCTGGTGCCAGGGCTACTCGGAGCCCGGCGCTGGCTCCGACCTGGCCAGCTTGCGCACTCAGGCGGTACGCGAGGGCGACGAATTTGTGGTTAGCGGCCAGAAGATCTGGACCACCCATGCCACCGACGGTACGCATATCTTTACTCTGGTGCGCACTGGCAAGTTCGAGAAGAAACAGCAGGGCATCAGCTTCTTGCTGATTGATCTGAAAGCACCTGGTGTGAGCATCCGGCCCATCGCCAACATCGCCGGTGAAGATGAGTTCTGCGAAGTGTTCTTCGACGCCGTGCGCGTGCCGGCCAGCAATCTGGTGGGCGAATTACACGAAGGCTGGAGCGTGGCCAAGGCCTTGCTCGGTCACGAACGCATCTGGCTCGGCAGTGCGGCCATGGCTGCCAGCGCGCTGAGCCTGGCACAGCGTCTGGTCACGACCCTGCAACTCGACAGCGATATCGGCGTGCTGGAGCGCCTCGGTCGGCTGCAGGCTGACTTGCACGACTACCGACTGTTGTACGCACAGATGTGCGATCAGATTGCTGAAGAACATGGCGAACCAGGACCGGAAGCCTCGGTATTGAAGGTTTACATTTCAGAGCTACTGCAGCGCATCACCGAGTTCAGCGTCGAAATAGCGGCCGAATACGGCGGTGTCGTCGGCGACGTGCAGATCGGTGATCTGCATACCGACCTGCATTGGCCGCTGATGATGGCTCGGCCGGTTTCGATCTATGCCGGGGCGAATGAAGTCCAGCGCGACATCGTTGCCAAATTGGTTTTGCAATTGCCCAGCCCACCCCGCGTGAACTGATGGCAACACCTCGATTATCAGGAGTGCAACATGAGAGAAGCTGTCATCGTTTCAACCGCGCGTACCCCAATCGGCAAAGCGCATCGTGGCGCTTTGAACAACATCAAGTCGCCAACCCTTACCGCCCATGCAATCAAGCATGCAGTGCTGCGGGCGGGTATCGAACCGGGTGAAGTCGAGGATGTAGTGATTGGCGCTGCCATGGGTGCCGGCACTGCCGGGCGAAACCTGGCACGGGCTTCCGCGCTCGCCGCTGGTCTGGGCGTTGGCGCAGCTGGTTCCACCGTCGATCGTCAGTGTGCGTCTGGTCTGATGGCCGTGGCCATTGCCGCCAAGCAGATCATCGTCGACAACATGGATATTGTCATCGGCGGTGGTTCCGAGAACGTTAGCGCCCTGACGCCCAACTACTTGGAGTGGGCTGTGCGTGAAAAGGACGAGGACCTGATCGCCCTGGTGCCCAGCGCCTATATGCCAATGATCGATACTGCGGAGTACGTCGCGAAGAAGTACGGCATCTCCCGCGACGTGCAGGATCGCTATGCATTGATCGCCCAGCAGCGCGCTGGCGCGGCCCAGGCGGCTGGCAAGTTCGCCGAGGAAATCGCGGCAATCAATGTCACCCAGAAGCTGGTGGACAAGCAGACCAAGGAAGTCAGTTATAAGAGCTTCATGTTCAGTGAAGACGAATGCCTGCGTGCCGACACCCAAGCCGAGGGGCTGGCTTCGCTCAAGTCGGTGCTGGAAGGTGGCACTGTCACGGCGGGCAATGCCAGCCAGCTATCTGACGGCGCTTCGGCCTGCCTGCTGATGGACTCCCGTATTGCAGAGCAGCGTGGTTTGCAGCCGTTGGGCGCTTATCGCGGCTTCATGGTTACGGGCTGTGCGCCGGAGGAAATGGGTATCGGGCCGGTCAGCGCGGTTCCACAATTGCTGAAGAAGCACGGCCTGACCATGGACGATGTCGGCCTGTGGGAACTGAACGAAGCATTTGCCTGCCAGACCGTTTATTGCCGCGACAAGCTGGGTATCGACCCGGAGCGTTTCAACGTCAATGGTGGCGGTATCGCACTGGGCCATCCGTTCGGCATGACCGGTTCGCGCGTGGTTGGCAGCGCCTTGCTGGAAGGCCGCCGCCGCGGCGTGCGATATGTAGTGGTAACAATGTGTGTGGGCGGCGGTATGGGTGCCGCCGGGTTGTTCGAAGTTTACGGCTGATCACCGGGGCGGACTGGGCACCAGGCAAGCAGCGCCCAGTCCGCCGTCATATCAAACGCGATTTCGCCGCTGTCGTTCGCGAGCGTAACGGCCGCGAGTGAACACCACGCAGCTTTCAGTTGATTGGTTCGTTCGCCAGGCGAACCACGGGACCGCGCTCGACCTAGCTTCGCCTTTATCAACCCGAGGATCACTCCAGGAGTCAGGCGCTCTACGATATTTCGTTGAAATCCATAGGAGGTACTCCGCTCACGCTCGAGCGTTTCAAAGGCAAGGTGCTGCTAATAGTCAATGTCGCCTCAAAATGAGGGCTGACGCCCCAGTACGAGGGGCTGGAAGCACTCTACGAGGAAAAACGCGACCTGGGGCTCGAAGTGCTGGGCTTTCCGGCGAACGACTTTCGTGGCCAGGAGCCCGACAACGATGGGCAGATCCAGGCATTCTGCACCCTCTACTACAGTGTGCAATTTGCGCTGTTCTCGAAGATAGCGGTGACCGGCGAGGCCCAGCACCCCCCTGTACAGCCTGTTGACCCAGGCGCAGCCGCACGCCAGCGGCGAGGGCCCGATGCGCGAGCGTCTCAAGGGGTATGGCATTCAGGCCGAGCCCGCACCGGCGGTGCAGTGGAATTTCGAGAAGTTCCTGGTCAGCCGCGCCGGCCGCGTAGTGGGACGCTTCGCCCCAGACATCGCTACCGACAATGCCGAACTGCGTCAGGCCATCGACGCGCAGTTACGCATTTCAGCTTAACCCCCCCCCTCCGCGCTGCAGACCCCAACAGAAAGCCCCCCGCGATAGTGGCTGCGGTACTGCTTGGGCAAGCAGTATTGTTCAGGCCGGGCATTATCAGGAATCGGCGGAAGACCTGAGCCAGTCCATCTGATCGCCTGCTCGGAGCACCTGACCAGACCCCGTTCACGAAAAAAAGGCATGTCAGGAGGTTCGGAACATGCCTGAAATGGGCAGTTTTTGCCCGACTAACCTGGGGGCCAACTGACACCCAGGCAAGTATGGGCTATCAGATCGCCGCGTTGGCCGAGCGCTCCTGGGCGCCGAGTTGCTCAAAGTGATACATGCTGCTGCCCAGCGCCTGGTTGATCAGGGTCATGCGCTTGAAATAGTGGCCGATCACATATTCCTCAGTCACGCCGATGCCGCCATGCAACTGGATCGATTGGCCGCAGACGAATTGACCGCTCTTGCCGATATGCGCCTTGGTCGAGGACAGTGCGCGGTTGCGCTCGGCCGGTGCCTGGTCGAGGCTTGAGAGGGCGTAGTGGAGCATGCCGCGCGACAGCTCCAACTCCACCAGCATCTCGCTCATACGGTGCTGCAGGCTCTGGAAATCGCCCAGATACTGGCCGAATTGTTTGCGGGTCTTAAGGTAGTCACGGGTGATCCAGAGTGAGCGCTCCATCACGCCAATGGCCTCGGCGCAGAGCGCCACACTGGCATGCCCGATGCCGTGGCGGAGCGCGCCGAAGCCTTGACCGGCGGAACCAAGCAGGTTGTTGCGACTGACATGCACATCGCGCAGGTAGAGGTGGCAGCCCCAGCGGTTGTCGATCAGGCGCACGTCGCGGCGTTCCACACCTTGCGTCTTGGGGTCGACCAGGAACAGGCTGATGCCATGCTCGTCGTCCGGGGCGCCGCTGGTGCGCGCGGAGACAATCAGCAGATCCCCCACGTTGCCCGCCACTACCGCGACTTTTTCTCCATTCAGATGCCAGTGATCGTCGTCGACAGTCGTGGCTCGGGTTTCCACGTATGCCGGGTTCCCCTGTGCCATGGCTTCTTCGTGCGCGAGCACCGGGCGTAATTCGCCGAGACACAAGGCCTGGAGGAGCGGAGCGGCTTTGGCATCCCCGCTTGCCGTGAGGGTCTGAGCGGCTAGTACCGCAACTGCCCAGTAGGGCTCTACGCACAAAACACGGCCAATGCTTTCCATCACAATGGCTGTTTCCACGGCTGAGCAGTTCATCCCGCCGAATTCTTCCGGGACCGTCAGGCCCAGCAGGCCAAGATTAGCCATTTGTTGCCAATGGCCGCCGTCGAACGCTCCTTTGGCGATCACCGGGGCGCGCTTGTCGAAGCCACAGTTGTCTTCAAGAAAGCGATGGACGCTGTCTTTCAGCATGCTCTGTTCTTCGTTTAGTTGGAAGTCCATGCTCAGAGCTCCAGGAATGAACGGGCGATGATGGTGCGCTGGACCTCGTTGGCCCCGCCATAGATGGTGGTGGCTCGACGGTAGAAATAATCAGCCATGATACCGGGGGCATAGTCCGGGCCTGGGGCCCAGGATTTTTCCTGGTGCGAGTCGCCCAGGGGATCCAGGTAAACGTAAGTGGCGTAGCAGCCGAGCGCCTCTACCTGGAGTTCGCCGATCTTCTGCAGCAGTTCGGATCCGCGAATTTTCAACAGGGAGCCGACCGGCAGATTGTTCTGGCCACCAGCCTTCTCATGCAGGGCGCGCAGGCTCAGCCAGCGCAAGGCCAGCAGATCGGTTTCCAGCTGCGCCAGGCGGCTGGCATAGCCCGGGCGGTCGATCAGGCGCTGACCGTCAGCCTGTTGTTGATTGAGGAAGGCGCGCAAGCGAGACAGGTTGGCGTTGTTGCGCGGCCACTCGGCACTGAACGCACGTTCGTTTTCCAGGAGGAACTTGGCGTACGTCCAGCCCTTGCCTTCCTCGCCGACCAGGTTGCTCACCGGTACCCTCACGTCGTCGAAAAACACCTCGTTTAGGCTGTGGCTTTCGCCGATGTCATGGATCGGTCGAATGGTCACGCCCGGCGCCTCGCGATCCACCAGCACCATCGAGATACCACGTTGGCGCGCCTCGGGGTCGGTCTTGACCAGGACGAAGATCATCTCGGCGGTCTCGACAAACGAGGTCCAGGTCTTCTGACCGTTGATCACGTACTCATCGCCCTCGCGCACCGCGCGAGTGCTTAGCGAACCCAGGTCGGAGCCGGCGTTCGGCTCGGAGAAACCCTGCCCCCAGTAGACATCGCCATTGAGGATGCGCGGTCCGTACTCCTGTTTCATGGCTTCGCTGCCGAAGGTCATGATCACCGGCCCGATCATCTTGAAGCCGGCGGTATCCACCGCCGGTGCGCCGGCCAGGAGGCATTCCTCATCGAAGATGAATTGGCGCAACGGTGACCAGCCCGTGCCGCCCCAGTGCTTTGGCCAGTTCGCACCGGCCCAGCCCTGACGGTTGAGGATCTTCGTCCATTGACGAGTGTCTGCGCGCAACGGGTGGTAGCCGCGACTGTTACGTTTAGCCAGGTCGGCCGGGAGGTTGTCCCTGAGGAAGGCACGAACCTCCTGGCGGAAGTTCTCGTCTTCCTGATCCAGTGTGAAATGCATGGGGTCAATCCTGGTTGTTGCGAGCGGTTGCGTCCGCTCCTGTTATTCAGCGGGTTGGCCGGCAGAGCCAGCCCTCACTTGGGCGAAGCGTTGAAGGGGGCGCCCTTGTCCGGCCGGTAATCCTGGGGCAGGCCCAAGACGCGCTCGGCCAGGG
Source organism: Pseudomonas sp. (assembly GCA_041621735.1). Classification (GTDB taxonomy): domain Bacteria; phylum Pseudomonadota; class Gammaproteobacteria; order Pseudomonadales; family Pseudomonadaceae; genus Aquipseudomonas. Next base: position 6,327 of record JBFKAF010000001.1, on the reverse strand, counting down.
TATTGAGCAGCAATTCGTCGGTGCCGCCGGCAATGCGCAGGCTGGGGTCGAGCCAGGCGCGAGCGAAGTCGTTCACCGCATGACCGTGTGCGACCAGTTGTGTACCGTTGGCCCCCAGCAGGTCGATGGCCATGGCCGCGAGGGACTGGCGGGTGCGCCCGAGCAGCAGTTTGCGGATGGCGCCTTCCGGTCCAGGGGCCTGGCCGCGGGCGAAGGCGGCCAGCGCCCGACGGTGAATGGCACGCAAGCCCTGCCGTTGGACAAATACATCGGCAATCCGCGCGCGGACTTCGCCGTCATCCAGCGCTGGACGGCCGTTCAGCCGGGCGTTGCCCGCGAGGTCGATGAAGTTCTCCAGCGTCGGGCCGTAGCCGGATTCGTCGGTAACGGCATAGCGCTCGATCATCAGCGTCTCCACTGCGACCTTGAAACCGCCGTTGATCTCGCCGAGGCGTTGTTCATCGGGTACGAAGACCTCGTCGAAGAACACTTCGTTGAGATCCTTCTCTTCACCCAGGCGGCGGATCGGTTGCACCTTGATGCCCGGAGACTTCATATCGAGGAAGAAGTAGGTCAGGCCGGCATGTTTGGGCAGGCTCGGGTCAGTTCTGGCTACCACCACGCCCCAGTCGGCGATTTGCGCCCAACTGGTCCAGACCTTCTGACCGCTGAGCAACCAGCCGCCTTCGGTCGGCACGGCTTTCAGGCGCAGCGAGGCCAGGTCGGAGCCGGCTGAGGGTTCGGAGAACAGTTGGCACCAGATCAGTTCGCCTCGGACGGTGGCTGATCCGAGTTTCTGTTTCCAGTCCTCCGGTGCGTAGCGCAGGAAAATCGGCAGCGGGTTGTTCAGGCTGATGCTGAAGTACACCAACGGCAGGTCGTAGTGCATTTCCTCTTCGCAGAAGATGACCTTCTCCAGCTCACTGCCACCGGCTCCGCCGTATTCGCGGGGCAGGGTGATGCAGCCGTAGCCGTGCTGCACCTTGTGCGCCTGCCAGGCGCGAGCCAGGGCCAGATCGTCTTCCAGGGGCAGGCCGTGGCGAACCTTGCCGCAAAAGTGTGGTGCATGCTCCGTTAACCAGTTCCTGGCACGTTCGCGATATTGATTCAGTTCGTCGTTCATGGTCGGTTACCCTGCCAGCGCAGTTGCAGATTCGAGTCCAAGGCTGCTGAGCAGCCGTTCACGCCAGTAGACCGAGCTGCCAAACTCCAGGGCGAGGCTGCGTGAGCGCCGGTAGTGGTGGTGCGGCATCGCTTCCCAGGTCACCCCCATGCCGCCATGCACATGCAGGTTTTCCTGGGCGGCGAGGTCATAGGCGCGGGTCGCGGCGATGCGGGCTGCGGCGGTCAGCTGCTGGCGAGTCGGCAACTGCTGTTCCCAGGCATCCAGGGCGTCGCTGACGCAGCCGCGAGCGATTTCCAGCAGGCAGTAAATCTCCGCAAGCTTGTGCTTGATACCCTGGAAACTGCCGATGAGCTGGCCAAACGCGCGGCGTTCGCGAGCATAGTCACAGGCCATGTCGAGACTGGCTTGGGTGCCGCCGATCTGCTCGAACCCGGTGACCAGCGCAGCCAGGCTGCTCAGCTCGGACAGCAACTCGGTACCGCCGAGGCGTACCACCGATGCCTGGGTGAACTGCAATATTCCGGCAGCACGGGCGTTGTCGAAGCCATCGATGAGCCGCAGTTGCACACCGGGTTGATCCAGCTGAACCAGATAGAGGCCATAGCCGTGTTCATCGCTCGCCTGGACCAAGGCAATATTGGCGACGGCGGTAAAGGCGGCCACCGCCTTCTCGCCACTCAATCGATTGTCATGTACTCGGGCCGAAGGGCTGCCGGACAGGCCGCTCTCGTTCGGGTCGGCGAGGGCCAGGCAGGCAATGCAGTCACCGCTGGTCAATCGTTCCAGCAGTTCGCTAGCCGTGGCCTGGTCGGATCGCAGGAGGGCGTGGGCGGCGAGGGTGTTGGGGATCAGCGGCAATGAGCCGGTGACGCGGCCAAGCTCTTCGCAGATTACGCCGAGACCGCTCCAACCCAGCCCCAGGCCGCCCGCACTTTCGGGAATGGCCACGGCGGTCCAGCCCTGTTCGGCGGCGTGCCGCCACAGTGAGTGATCGAAGCTACCCGGCTGGTTGAGCAGCGTCTTCAGGTGTTCGGGGGTCGCCTGGTCCTTCAGCAGACGCTGGGCCTGTTCGCGGATCGTGGCGAGGTCTTCGGCGTAGTCGACTTGCATACGGGTTCTCTCAGACAGGAGTAAAGAGGGGGAGGTACACGTCCTCCAGCGCCTCGAAGACCACCCTGACCCGTTGGCCGATAAAAGCCGACTCCGGGGGGCAGCCGACGATGTTGGTCGTTAGTTGCAGGCCTTTTTGCTCGTCAAGACCGACGATGGCGATGGTGTAAGGCACCTGCTGCCCAGGGGTCCAGGGTTGGTGGTTGATCGTCAGGGCTTCGATGGTGCCGAGGCCCGATACCGCTTCGGGGGCGAGGTTCTTACTCAGGCACTGGGGGCAGATGATTCCTGGCGGGTGTAACCAGAAGTGGCAATCGCTGCAGCGCAGGATGCGCAACTGGTTGTCCACACCGCTGGTCCAGAAGAAGCGGTTCAGGTCGTCCAGCTCGGGAAGGGTACGTTTCGCAGTGCTGCTCATGGGGCTCTCCAGTGGCGTTAGGGGTGTCTGCATCATGCGGCAGGACCACCCGGCCTTCTACGGCTCGCTCGCTATGGTTTAAAACTAACACAGTGTTATTTTTATTGTATAGTTCCTTTCATGGCAAACAGCCTGTGAGCTGAGCCTGAGTGTCATGGTGTCCCTTGGGTTGTGTGGTTTTTCGCGGCAACCTAGAAGGGTTAATAAAGTTGGCTATTGGTCAGCTATAAATATGAATGGAGGTTAGTAAATGTCCAGTCTGGTTGTTGTTACGGGCGCCGCCGGCGCACTAGGACGTGCGGTTGCGCATGCGTTCATCGAGCAGGGTAATTCGGTTTTACTGGTCGACTGCAATGAGCAGATGCTGCGCTCCGCTTATGACGGGGTCGCGGGAAAGCTGCAGTTCCTGGTAGCTGACCTGACCGATGGTGCCTCGACTTTGGCAGCATTCGGTGCGGCCCTTGAGGCTCAAGGACCGGCCGCCGTGCTGTGTAATATCGCCGGCGGATTTGCCATGGGCGTCGATGTCCACGACCCGGATGCCTCCACCTGGGAGCGGATGATGGCAATGAATGTGTCGACCACCCTCAATGCCTGCCGCGCCGTGGTGCCGGGCATGCTGGCGGCCGGCCACGGCAAAATCGTCAATATCGCCGCCGCATCGGCAGCCAGCGGCAAGGCCAGCATGGGGGCCTACTGCGCGTCGAAGAGCGTGGTGGGGCGTATCACCGAGTCGATGGCGCTGGAGTTGCGGGAGCAGGGCATCAATGTCAACGCGGTAGCACCGAGCATCATCGATACTCCGGCCAATCGCGGTGCAATGCCGGATGTCGACCCGAGCAAATGGGTCTCTACCCGTCAGCTTGCAGACGTTATAGGTTTCCTCGCCTCGGATCGCGCCAGTGCCATCCACGGCGCGGTAATCCCGGTGGTGGGATTGTCCTGATGTCCGGCGCAGTCCTGGTTCGGTATCCGGCAGATGCGGTCAGCCTGGTTACGATCAATCGCCCACAGCGCCGCAATGCGCTCAACGTGGCGACTTATGCGCAACTTGGCGCAGCCCTGCTGGCGGCCGACCAGGATGATGCCATCAAGGTCATAGTGCTGAGCGGGGAGGGCGGACATTTCACCGCCGGCAATGACCTTGCCGACTTCCGCCTACTCAACGGCGCCGATTCGGTGCCGGGTATCGATTTCCTACGCATCCTCTCGGGTTTGTCTAAACCGGTTATCGCGGCCGTCGAGGGGTACGCCATTGGCATTGGGACGACCTTGCTGCTGCATTGCGACCTGGCCTATGTCGGGCGCAGCAGCACCTTCCGTTTGCCGTTTGTAGGGTTTGGGCTTTGCCCGGAAGGCGCGGCGACCTACCTGCTACCGAAATTGACCGGCAATAAGGTGGCGAACGACCTGCTGTTCTTTGGTGAACCCTTTCTGGCGCAATGCGCCCTGGATATCGGACTGATCAACGAAGTCGTCGATGACGGTGCGGCCCTGGACCGCGCGATCCAGCGTGCCGCCAGTTTAGTAAGCCTGCCGGCCCGGGCCTTGGCTATTACCAAGAGGCTGGTTGGCGGTCATCAACGAGCGAGCTTGGGTGTCGTGATGGATGCTGAGGAACAGGCTTTTCTAGAGTGCTGTGGCTCAGATGAAGCCCAGGCCGCTTTCAACGCATTCTTGAACAAGCGCTGAAGGAGCGATCAGATGCCAGTCCTCCAACGCCGCCGCGAAGGCCATGTCGAAATTTTAATCCTCAATCGGCCGGAGCGGCGCAATGCCCTGAGTCAGGAGCTGATGGCTGCGCTAGCCACTGCATTGGCCGATGCCGAGGCAGCGGATGAGGTCAGGGTCATCGTGCTGACGGCCATGGGCGATCAGGCATTCTGTGCAGGGATGGATCTCAAGGATTTTGCCGCCGACTCAGCCGAGACTGAGCCTAGATCGATCAAGTATTTTGAGGCGTTCCTCGCGGGGCGATACCGCAAACCGGTTATCGCGGCAGTCAATGCTACAGCTGTGGCGGGAGGTTTCGAGTTGATGATGGCTTGTGACTTGGCGGTCGTGTCCGAACATGCTCGGTTCGGGTTGCCGGAAGTGAAACGTGGATTGTTTCCTGCTGGTATGGGCGTGCTCTTGCCAGCCAGAATTCCATTGGCGGTTGCGCTTGAGCTGGGGCTGACCGGTGAACTGATTGATGCCGCTAGGGCGTACCAACTCGGCTTAGTCAACCGGATCGTTGCGTCTGAGGCCGTACTGGATGCTGCGTTGGAGCTGGCTGGTAGGATCGCGCAAAACGGGCCGTTGGGCATTCGGGCAACGAAGCAGTTGATGTTGCTGTGTGCCGCCCAAGGAGCAGATGTCGCCCGCGCGGAAATAAGGAGGCAGGTTGATTTGGTATTTACAAGCAGTGACGCCCAAGAGGGTGCCGAGGCTTTTGCGGAAAAGCGATTTCCTCGATGGACGGGACGTTGACCATTACAAGGACAATAGGCATGGCTAGTTTGTATAGATGAAGCATGGCAGTAAGCGTCCGGCGCCCCCACCTTGTTTGATTGCGCTGGTTGCCACCCGAGCGGCAGCAGTTCCGCAATTTCACTTGCCCGCTGCGTAGACAGCCGCGTCAGAATATCCTTCACATAGGCATACGGGTCATGCCCATTGAGCCGCGCCGACTTGTCGTGCCTTGGCCAAGACGACTATCTGGCTACCGGAAGGGCAGGCCGCTCATGGGTAAGCGCTCCATAAAGAAATGAGCGAACGCGACCTGTTCAAGCACATCAAGGCGCTGCTCGAGGAGCGTAACGTCAGGTGGGGCAGGGCGATCTGATGGCCATCGAGCAACAGCTGACGGGCGCTGGAAAGTCGATGTAGAGCCTATCAAGGGCAAGCGCTTTCGGAAAACCTTCAAGACCAAGGGCGAGGCCCAGCGGTTTGAGGCAACGTGTCGGGCCAAGGTCGTGGATAACCCGAGCTGGTCACCCAGGCCCACCGACGCGCGTCGGCTCACTGTCCTGATTGGCTCATGGTTCGATCTGCACGGACATTCGCTGAGGGATGGTTTGCGCCGCCGCTCCAAGCTGGATCTAGTCGCAAAACGCTTGGGTAATCCACCTGCAGCCAAGCTAGATCCGCAGACTTATGCCCATGATCGACGGATTAGGCTAGGGGAGGGCACGTCACGTCACCCAAGACCCTCAATAACGAGCTGGGGTATCTGCGTTCGGTCTACAACGAACTGCGCGGTTTGGGTGTCATCACCTATGCCAACCCGTTGGCCCTGGTGAAACCATTGAAGATCCAGGAACGTGAGTTGTCCTGGCTGACCACTGAGCAAATCAGCGAGCTGTTACAGGTCATCCGCAATCGCTGCGATAACCCACACGTCGAGATCATTACCCTGATTTGCTTGGCCACTGGTGCGCGTTGGTCTGAGGCCGAAAAGCTCAAGCCGACCGGCCTGCGTAATGCGGTTATCACGTTCAGCGGAACCAAGAGCGGGAAGGTACGTTCTGTGCCGATCACGGCAGAGCTGGAAGCCAAGATCCGCCGACACTGGAAGCTTCACGGCCAGCCAAACGCGGCCATTACCTCGTTCCGCCGTGCACTGGCCAAAACGACCATCCAGCTACCGAAAGGGCAGGCCGCTCACTCTCTGCGGCACACCTTTGCCAGC